>JAPPDX010000112.1:61021-61362 GCA_028824415.1 bacterium
GCCGCCCGTCGATCTGCACCGTGTCGTTGGGGTAGAACCGCTTGACGAACGAGCGGGTGCGGCGCACGGCTACTGCGTCGAGCACGTCGAACAGATGCTCGGGGGTGAGGTCATCGGGGTTCTGCGCCATGGCGGTGGCGAAGTGGTCACGCAGTGAGCGGATGCCAACGTCGGCGAACGTGGCATCGTTGCGAAGGAAGTAGCTCAACAGGTAGTAGAGGTCCCAGAGGCTGTTGTTCACCGGCGTGGCCGACAGCATCACCAGTTTCTTCGGCGGTGACCCGGCCAGCAGGCGGCGCAGCGCGTCGGCCCGCTGCGTGCTGGGGTTGCGCAGGTTCTGG
>JAPPDX010000090.1 GCA_028824415.1 bacterium
TTATCCCAAATCGACGACCAACTCGAAAGTTCGCAATACGGTCTCGCCGAGGGTATTTTCTCCATTGCGAACGATTGCTGTGTCGGGATTCACCCGGCCTTGCAGTTGAGCGTCCATGCCCATGGCGGCGCTCCAGCGGCACCCGGTTCGCGGCGAGATTGACCTCGTTGAGCCCTGCGGAAGTCAAGGCTGCTCTTCCGCCGAGCGGTCGGGTTGCCCCCTGGCAAAAGGGCATTAGTATGCCCTATTGGAAATAGTAAGTCTCGACGCTTACGAGGGCGCGCATCGAGGCTTTCCCTGGGAAATAGGAGAGGCTTGCCATGGCCACACGAGGCCCTCGAAACCACACCCCCGAGCGATCCCAACGAGTTGACGAAGAACGGCCACCCGCTGGCCCAACGGGGGGTACGCGTTCATCCCTCCGACTCACGCGGCGGCAGTTCGCGGCTGGAGTCCGCTCAGTTACCCACGACGTAACTGGAGGTAGAACTCTCGAACCGGTGGGGCTGCTGTAGGTGAGACCACGGGGCCATTTGACGCTATTGCAGAACTGAGGCTAGGTTCTCTTTTGAGATGAAGTCTCAATACGCAGGTCCAGACGGCTCTGCGTAAGGAGGTTCCCCGATTGAATGACGAGCGATTGAGCCGCCGACGGTTCCTGAAGCTGACCGCCGGATCGATGGTCGCCCTCGCGGCCGGGTCGGTACTCATCGGCTGCGGCGACGACGACGACGAGCCGGCAGCCGCGACGCCTGCGGCAACGCCGCGGCGTCAGGCAGACGCAACCGCAACGCCTGAGGTAGCCACGGCTGAAGCGACCACGCCGGTTGCAACCACCGCCGCAACGAGCACGCCCGCAGCAACGGAAGCTCCCACCGAGGAGCCTGCCGCTGAGTCGAGCGGTGGCGGTACGGTCCGAATCGGCGGGCTGGCCGGCGCTGGCGGTCCGATCGATCCCCGCGCCGTAACCTCCGCCCTGAGCTACCTCGCGGTCAACTCGGTCTTCGAGTTCGCGGCGCTCCACGGCGATGGCGAACTCGAGCCCGGCGCCGCCGAGAGCATCACGTCAAACGAGGACGCCACCGTCTGGACGCTCACCCTCCGCGAGGGCCTTCGCTTCCACGACGGCAGCCCAGTACGGGCGCAGGACGTCGTCGCCTCCATCGCCTTCATGGGCGACTTCGAGACGAGCCCCACCTACGCCCTCCAGTGGATCGATGTGGACTGGGCCAACCTCCGCGCCATCGACGATCGCACCGTGGAAGTCCCGCTCCTGCGCCCACGCGCCGACTACCTGGAGTCGGTCTTCGCCCTCTACGTCCCCATCATCAAGGAGGGGACCACCGACTTCATGGTCCCCATCGGCTCCGGTCCCTACAAGGTCGAGTCGAACGACGGCGCCGATGGGATCGTCGTGGTGCGGAACGACGACTGGTGGGAGTTCACCCCTTCCGTCGAGCGTGTCATCAACGTACCCATCAACGATCCGGCGGCGCGCATCAACGCGCTTAAGTCGGGCGAAATCGACATCGCCTACCAGCTCCCGCCCGCCGTCGTGCGCGCGGAGGAGGGCAACGACGACATCACCGTTGTCCAGTCCTCGCTGGGTGGCGCCGCGATGATCTTCTCCATGAACACCTCCTTGCCGCCGTTCGACAACCCCGAAGTGCGTGAGGCCCTGCGGCTATCGGTCGACCGCCAGACCATGATCAACTCGGTGCTGCTCGGTCAGGGCCAGCTCGGCAACGACCTGGTGGGGCTGGGCTTCCCGGGGTACAACGACCAGCTCCCCCAGCGCACGCACGACCTGGAGCGGGCGCAGGCCCTGTTCGCCGCCAACGGCATCTCCGAACTCGACATCCTCGCCTCCGACGTCGCACCCGGCCTGGTGGCCTCGGCTGAGGTGCTCGCGGCTCAGCTCGCGGCGATCGGCGTCACGCTCAACATTGAGGAACTGCCGGCCGATGCCTTCTTCGCGGACATCCCGCGACTGCTGAACACGCCCTTCATGACGATGTACTTCTCCAACCGCCCGCCGTCTGTCCACCTGCCCCAGTTCGTCGGCAGCACGGCGGTGGTCAACGTGACGGCCTTCGCCACGCCGGAGTTCGACGCGGCCATGTTGGCGACGCAGAGCACCACCGACGAGGAGGAGCGGCTGCAGCACCTGCTGGAGGCCCAGGCTATCGAGTGGGAACAGGGCGGCACGATCGTCTGGGGCTTCTCGCCCATGATCATCGCTCACTCGCCCAGGGTTGAGAACGTGAAGGTCATCAGCGATGGCCTCATCGAGTTTGAGGATCTGGTGCTCCGCGCCTGAGGCACTGCGCCGGCAAGCAGCGATGACAACGGGTCTAAGCTACGTTGCGATGCGGATGGCTTCGGCCATCGCAACGCTGTTCGTCGTCAGCGTCATCCTCTTCGCGGCCGTGGATCTGCTGCCGGGCGATCCCGCCCAGCAGATCCTCGGGGTGAACGCCACCCCGGAGCGCATCGAGGAGGTGCGCCGGCAGCTCAACCTCGACGACCCAGCGCCCGTCCGCTACGGGCGCTGGATGTGGGGCCTGCTCCAGGGTGACCTCGGGGAGTCGGTCCGGACCGGAGGGCCGGTCGAGCAGATTGTCGGCCGGCCGGCGCTCAATACCGCCATCCTGGTCGTGGTGGGGTTCGGCGCCATCGTCGCCGTAGCCCTCGTCTTGTCGGCGCTGAGCGGGATACGGGAGGGGTCGCGGCTGTCCAACGTAGTCTCGCTCGGCGCGCTCGGCGCACTGTCGGTGCCGGAGTTCATCGTTGCGGGCATCCTGATCGCGGTCGTGGGGCTGGAGCTCGGTTGGCTGCCGGCAGTCTCGCTCGTGCCCATCGGCGGGACCCCGCTGGACCGGCCCGTCATCCTCGTGCTGCCCGTGATCTCGCTCGCCATCGTCGGCGGCGCGTTCGGCGCGCGACTAATCCGTGCGGCAGTGGCGGATGCCGCGCGGATGCCACACGTCGAGGCAGCCCGGCTCTCCGGAGTACCCGAAGGGCGGGTAATCCTGCGACACATCCTGCCGGCAGCCATCCCCCCGACGGCGCAGGTGCTCGCCTTCCTCGTCCCCTTCCTTGTCGGTGGCGCGGTCGTCATCGAGCGCATCTTTGCGTACCCGGGGCTGGGATCCCTACTGGTCGACCGGGTCTCCCTGCGCGACGCGCCCGTCATCGAGGCGGTCGGTCTGTTGCAGGCGGCGGCCGTGATCCTCGCGTTTCAGGCGGCCGATGTAGTCGGATTCCTGGCGTCCCCCCACCGCAGGACGGCCCCATGACGATGCTGGCCGGCCAGGGGCTCCGGGAGCAGGCCGCAGGACAGGCGGCGCGCCTTCGTGCGCGGCCCGCGCGGCCATCGGTCGCGACGCTGGCGCTGTCGGTGTTGCTGGGAGTGGTGGTGCTGGTTGCGCTCGCGGGCCCGCTGATGGCCCCCCACAGCGAGTCCGAGGTCGTCGCGCTGCCGTATGAAGGGTCCGCCGGGTGGTTCGGCACGGACTACCTGGGGCGGGACGTCTTGAGCCGCATCCTCCACGGCGGACGACCGATCATCCTGATTCCCGTTATCGCTACCGCCCTGTCGACGCTGGTGGGAGCGGTGCTGGGTGTGGCGGCGGCGGCGCTGCGGCGGGACGACGTGATCATGCGCGCGATCGACATCTTCGCCGTGATCCCGGCGATCCTGGTGGCGCTCGTGCTGTTCCACCGCTTCGGCGCACAAGCCTGGGTCCTGACCCTGGCCGTCGTCATCAGCTCGATCCCCTTCACGACCCGATTCGCACGATCGGCCGCCTATCCCATCCTCAGCAGCGGGTATATCGAGCAGGCCCGGATGATTGGCGAGCCACTGCCGGCGATCCTCGTGCGGGACGTGCTGCCGAACCTGGTTCGGCCCGTGCTGGCCGATGCCGGGTTGCGCTTTATCGGGGCCATCTACCTCGTCGCCGCCGCTGGATTCCTCGGGTTCGGCCCGCCCCCGCCATCGACCGACTGGGGCTCGATGATCTCGGAGAACATCGGTGGCGCCGGGCTCAACCCCTGGGGCGTGATCGCGCCCTCGCTGATGGTGCTGCTCCTGACCATCCCCACGAACCTGCTGGCCGACCGCTTCGCCCGGAGAGTCGCCGGATGATCAGCGTTCGGGAACTCGACATTCGCGGCCACCTCGATGCCCGAATCCTCGGCGGCCTGTGTGTGGATCTGGAGCGGGGCAAGACCCTGGCAGCGGTCGGCGGATCCGGGGCAGGCAAGACCACACTTGGCCTCTCCCTGCTTGGGTTTGTCCGGCGCGGCATGCGATTGGCGGGCGGCGAGGTCGAGTTCGAGGGTCGCAACCTGTTCGCGCTTCCCGAGCGCGAGCTCCGGCGTCTGCGGCGCGAGGCGATCGCCTACCTGCCCCAGAACCCCGCCTCCTCGCTTACTCCGACCCTCCGGGTCGAGGACCTCGTCGGCGAGCGGCGCACGGATCGGTCGCCGAGCGCGGAGGAGCTGCTCGAACTCGTCCAGCTCCCGGGTGGCCGTTCGTTCCAGCGACGGTTTCCCCACCAGCTCTCCATCGGCCAGCAGCAGCGGGTGGCTATCGCCCGAGCGATCGCCAACGACCCCAGGCTGCTGATACTCGACGAGCCGACAAGCTCGGTCGACCCCACGACCCAGCAGGTTCTGCTGGCCCTCGTCGAGCGACTCCGCGACGAACGAGGCGTGGCGACGCTGCTCATCTCGCACGACCTCCCTTCAGTGGGCCGCGTGGCCGACGAAGTGGTCGTGCTCAGCAGCGGCAGGGTGGTTGAGCGGGGAGGGGCCCTACGAGTGCTCGATTCGCCCGCCGATCCCTACGCGAGGGCACTGGTGTCCGCGTCGCCGGACATTGGCGTCAGCCAGCCACGAACCGCGGCGGTGGCGGCCGAGAGCGCGCCGGTGCTGGGGGTGGACGGGCTGTGCGCCGGGTATTCAATCGGGCGAGGACGCGGGAAGCGCACGATTCACGCTGCCCGGGATGTCTCCTTTGACCTGGCAGCCGGGGAGACGCTCGCGCTGATCGGGCGCTCCGGCAGCGGCAAGACGACCATCGCCCGCACCCTGCTTGGCCTCCATGCGCCCACGGACGGAGAAGTCAGGCTCGGCGGGGCTGCGATCCCGCCCCGACTGCGGCAACGCGACCGGTCACAACGGGCCGCGATCCAGCTCGTGCCCCAGGATCCGGAGCAGTCGTTCAACCCGCGACGCAGCATCGGCGACGGGATTCTGCGGACGATCCGGCAGATCTCCGGCCTGCGCGGCGGGGCGGCGACCCTGCGTCTCGCGCAAGTCCTGGAACTGGCGCAGCTCGACCCTGCCCTGGCCAGGCGGCGACCGCGCGAGCTCTCGGGCGGAGAGCAACAGCGCGCAGCTATCGCACGGGCCCTTGCGGCCGAACCGCGGGTCATGATCTGCGACGAGATCACCAGCGCGCTCGACACGATCGTCCAGCGGCAGATCATCGATCTGCTCAAGCTGATTCAGGACGAAACGGGGATCAGCCTGCTCTTCATCACCCACGACCTCGCGTTGGCGCACGAGTTTGCCCACCGCATCGGGGTGCTCAGCGAGGGGCGGCTGGTGGAAATCGCTCCTTCCGGGCAGTTCGCCCGACGCCCACAGGCAGCCGAGTCGCGTGTGCTCCTGGAGGCCGCCCCTTCCCTCAGCCGCACACTTGCCACCCGGCAGGACGCCACTCGACCTTCAGCCGGCGGCGACGATGCCGCGCGGGCTGTTCACAACGCCACATCGGGCGCGCCCGGAGACGCAAGCGCGCCTGCTGAACCCAATCTCGTACCGGGGAGGAACGCATGACCACTGCGGAATTGACAGGCCATGCTGTCGCGAAGACGCAAGAGGAAACGCGGCGTATCGGGTCGTCGGTCGGCCGTCTGGTCGCGCCGCTGAAGTGGACGCTGATCGCCGCCTGCGTGCTGCAGGGGATCAGTTCGGCGCTCGGCGTTGGCCCGTTCATCGCGGTGGCCGAACTGGGCCGCGTGCTCCTCGCCGAGGGCCCGACGGATGAAGGCCGCGCCTGGCTCATCGCCGGACTCGGGGCGGGGGCCATGCTGCTCCAGTTCCTCTTCTTCATGGCGTCCGGTGCGCTCACGCACCTCGCCGACGTCGACTTCCAGTTCCACCTGCGCCGAAGCATGGCGGCGCGCCTCAGTACGGTGCCGCTGGGCTGGTTCAACGACCGCAACGCCGGCGCCGTCAAGAAGGCCCTTGAGGACGACGTCTCCACCCTCCACCACGTCGTCGGTCACTCCTACACCAACATCGTCGCGGCCGCGGTCACCCCGCTCGTCGCCCTGAGCTACCTGTTCTGGGTCGACTGGCGGCTCGCCTTCGCCGCCCTGATCCCCATCGCCGGCGGGGGCCTCCTTTACGTATTCCAGTACCGGGGCTACGGCGAAAAGATGATCGCGTACGACAGGGCGCTGGAGGACGTGAATGCGTCCTCGGTCGCCTTCGTCCAGGGGATCGCCGTCGTCAAGACGTTTGGCCAGGCGCGCCGGGCCTATGGCCGCTTCATCGAGCGCGCCAATGCCTTCGTCGATTACTTCTGGGACTGGGTCAGGGGCATGATCCCGATCACGTCGGCCGCGAACACGATCATGTCTCCCCTGTTCGCATTGACGGTCATCCTCGCGATTGGCCTGGGCATGGCGGGGGCCG
>JAPPDX010000011.1 GCA_028824415.1 bacterium
GGGCGCGCACGCTGGTGCTGCTGGGAGTCGAGCACGTCGACGCCGAGACGGCCGCGGAGACCGTGCACACGCTGCTCAAGTACCGCAGCGACATCGAGAAGGCCCTGAAGGAGTTCTCCACGGGCGACGCCCGGAGCTCCGGCCTGCCGCGCTGAGCGGCGGCTGTCGTGCGGGCGGTGCGGTCTCCCGCAGACCGGGGCCGGCCGTGACGGTGCAGACGAACCCGGCGGGTGCGGGCGCCGCCGAGTCCCCGCTGCTGGGGTTACTCGGCGGCTTCATCGTCGAATTGCGTCGTGCCGGCCTGCCGGTCAGCCTCACCGAACATCTCGACGCCATGGAGGCGGTGCGCCACGTCCCTCTCGACGACCGCGAGGCGTTCAAGTTCGCCCTGGCCGCCACGCTGGTCAAGCATCACGCCCACTGGCGGGCGTTCGAGACCGTCTTCGAGGTGTACTTCTCGCTGCGCGGCGCCGAGTACGAGCCGGAGGACGGGTCGTGGGCCGACGACGTGGATCCCGCCGAACTGCTGGATCCCCGCCGGCAAGGGAGTGGAGGCGAGCCCCTCAGCGACGACGATCTGGCCCGGTTGCTGTTCGCGGCCCTGCTGCGCGGCGAGGTGGCGCAACTGCGGGCGGTGGCCTGGCGGGCCGTGCAGCGTTACGCCGGCATGGAGCCGGGCCGGCCGGTGGGGGGCACCTACTACCTGTACCGCACGCTGCGCAACCTGGGGCTGGAGGACCTGCTGGAGCGTCTCCTGGAGACCATCCGCGACGAGGCGGGACGCCCGCTCACGCCGCTGGAGGAGCGCCTTGAGCGCGACGAGTTGGAGTCGCGGATCGACCAGTTGCGCAAGGAGGTGGAGGCCGAGATCCGGCGCCGGCTGGTGGCCGACCGTGGCACCGAGGCGATGGCGCGGACGTTGCGCAAGCCGCTGCCCGAGGACGTGGAGTTCATGCACGCCACGCGGGAGGAGATGGAAGCGCTTCGCAAGGTCATCCAGCCGCTGACCCGCAAGCTGGCGGCACGCCTGGCCCGTAGGCGGCGCCACACGAGGCGGGGCGTCCTGGACTTCCGCCGGACCATCCGGCAGTCGCTGAGCTACGGCGGCGTGCCTGCCGAGCCCCGGTTCCGCTACAAGCGGCCCGCCAAACCCGAGATCATGGTCATCGCCGACATCAGCGGCTCCGTGGCGGCCTTCGCCCGCTTCACGCTGCACCTCGTCTACGCCATCAGCAGCCACTTCTCCAAGGTGCGCTCGTTCGTCTTCATCGATGGGCTGGACGAGGTCACCAACCTCTTCGAGACGAGCGAGGACATCACCGAGGCGGTTCACCGGGTGAACACCTCCGCGGATGTGGTCTGGGTGGACGGGCACTCCGACTACGGCCACGCCCTCGGGGTGTTCTGGGATCGCTACGGGGCGTCGGTCAACCCGAAGACCACGGTCATGATCCTCGGCGACGCCCGCAACAACTACCACGCCTCTGGGTCCTGGGTGATGCGCGAGCTGCAGCGCAAGGCCCGCCGGGTCTTCTGGCTGAATCCGGAGCCGCGCTCGTACTGGGACACCGGCGATTCGATCATGAGCGAGTACAGCACCCACTGCGACGGCACGTTCGAGGTGCGTACGCTCCGCCATCTGGAGCGCTTCGTCGAGAAGACGTTCTGAGGCGAGGGCGGCCCGCTCGTAGAATGCCGTTCATGTCCCTCGCCGTCCTGCCCGGTGCCGTGATCCGGCGGCGCATCACCGAAGTGTCGCGGCGCCTGGCGCGCTGCCGCCAGGAGCTGCAGGTCGCCGAGGAGCAGCTCATGTACTTCAGCGACACCGAGTCCGACGCCCAGCTGCGGGCGCTCGTCTCCGAGACCCCGATGGCCGACCGCGAACTCCGCGACGCGGCACGGCATGCCGCCGCCATGACCGGTCACCGCGAGCGTCTGCAGGCAGAGATCGCCGAACTGGAAGAACGCCTGGACGCGCTCCTCGACCGACTCTCGACCCGGAGAAACCCGTGAGCGCCGAGCGCCCCGTGGGGACGCGGACGCGTGTCTTGATCGCCGAGGACGAGGCGATCATCCGCCTGGACCTGAAAGAGACTCTCACGGCGGAGGGCTACGAGGTCGTCGCCGACACCGGGCGGGGGGACCAGGCCATGACGCTGGTACGCGAGCTGCGCCCCGATGTGGCGATCCTGGACATCAAGATGCCGGGCAACGACGGTCTGGCCGTGGCCCGGGCCATCAGCGACGAGCGTCTCTGCGCGGTGCTCATCCTCACCGCTTTCAGCCAGCGGGAACTGGTCGCCCAGGCTGCCCAGGCGGGTGTCCTGGCCTACCTGGTGAAACCCTTCGTGGCCGGAGAGCTGGTGGCGGCCATCGAGATCTCCCTGGCCCGCTTCAGCGAGGCGCAGGCGCTGGCGGCCGAGGCGACCGACTATGCCGAGCAGCTCGAGACCCGCAAGGTCGTCGAGCGCGCAAAGGGCCTGCTCATGGACAACTACGGCTTCCGCGAGGGTGACGCCTTCGCGTTCATGCGCCGGACGGCGATGAACCAGCGGCGCCCGATGCGAGTCGTGGCCGAGGACCTTCTGGCGGGAACCCTGTCGGTGGCGTCGAAGCCGGCCGACGGCCCACAGTGAGACGGCGCGGCACACCCGCCCCGCCGCCCGCCGCTCCTCAACCGTCCAGCGTGCAGCCGTGACCGGCCTGCTGCTCATCGACGGGCATTCGCTGGCCTACCGGGCCTTCTACGCGCTTCCCGAGGAGATGCGAACGGCCTCGGGACAGGTGACCAATGCCGTGTACGGCTTCACGTCGATGCTGATCAACCTGCTGCGCGACCATCGGCCGGAGCGAGTCGCGGTGGCGTTCGACCTGCCGGGCGGAACGTTCCGCCATGAGCGACTCGACAGCTACAAGGCCAACCGATCCAAACCGCCGGAAATCTTCCGCGAGCAGTTGGGCCTGCTGCACGAAGTGCTGGACGTGCTGGGGGTGAGCACCGTGGAGGCCCCCGGCTTCGAAGCCGACGACGTGCTGGCCACGTTGGCCTCCCAGGCCGAGGCCCAGGGGCTCGAGGTGGCGATCGTCACCGGTGATCGCGATGCCTTCCAGCTGGTGGCGATGCAACGGGTGACGGTGCTCTACCCCCGGCGGGGCATCTCCGACCACGATGTCTACGACGAGGCCGCGGTCCGCAAGCGGACCGGCGTGGCGCCTGCCGACTACGTGGCCTACGCGGCGCTCCGCGGCGACCCCTCCGACAATCTGCCGGGCGTCCCGGGTGTGGGGGAGAAGACCGCGGCCCGTCTGATCAACACGTTCGCGGATATCGACGGCATCTACGCGCACCTGGACGAGCACTCCCCGAGACTCAGGTCATCCCTCGAGGAGTCGAAGGACACGGTCCGGCTGAATTGCGAGCTCATGGCGCTGCGGCGGGACGTGGAACTGGATGTGTCGGTTGCCGACCTCCGCCTCGCCCCGGCCGATGTGGACGAGACCCGACGACTCTTCGAATTCCTCGAGTTCGGCTCACTGCTCGGGCGTCTCAGCGAAGCGCTGGGTGTGGAGTTCGGTCCCGCGACGGCGGTCGAAGTGCTGGAGGTCGCCGTCGAGCAGGTCGACTCTGCGGCGGATGCCGTGACCCGCATCTCCGACCTGGCGGCGGGAGCGTCACTGGCGGCCGCCGCGGCCTGGGCCGCCCGGCCCGGCCGCTCGGCCATCGAGGGCCTGGCTCTCAGCGGCGACGGCGGATCAGACGGGTCCGAGGGCCCCCGCAGAGCGGTCTGGCTGCCCGGGGAGCTGATCGGGGAGACGGCGGTGCGGGAGGCGCTCGGGCGGCTGCTCGGGATGGACGCCCCCGCCCTGGTCGCGCACGATGTCAAGGCCCTGATGAGGGGTCTGCTCGCCGTCGGCGTCGACGTTCGCTCGCTGGAGATGGATACCGCAATCGCCGCGTACCTGCTGGATCCTTCGCAGTCCGACTATCCCCTAACTGATCTACTTGCGCGCTACGCCGGATGCTCGCTCCCCGGCGACGAGGCCGAGGAGGAGACGCAGGGGAGACTCCTCTTCGCCGAGACGGGCGAGGCCCTTCGGAGCTCGACGGCTCTGGCGGCGCTGGCCGCCGCCCGCTTGGCGGGTCCGCTGCGGGCGGCGCTGCGCGAGGGCGGGGTCGAAGTGCTGCACGACACCATCGAGGTACCGCTGGTGCGGGCGCTGGCGCACATGGAGCATCGCGGGGTGGGTGTGGACGTCGAGGGTCTGGAGACCCTGCGGCGCGATCTCAATGACGACGCCGAGCGGCTACGCGCCCAGGTCGTTGACGACGCCGGAGGGCAGGAGTTCAACGTCAACTCGACGCAGCAGCTCAGGCACGTGCTCTTCGACCGGCTCGGACTGCCTCCGCAGAAGAAGACCAAGACGGGCTACTCCACCGACGCGGCCACGCTGGAGCGACTGCGCGGCGAGCACCCCATAGTGGAACACCTGCTGGCCTACCGGGAGGTGGACAAGCTCCGCTCCACCTACGGCGAAGGTCTGATCGCCGAAGTGAGCCCCGTCACGGGGCGCATCCACGCCACCTTCAACCAGACGGTGGCCCGTACCGGCCGGCTCTCCTCGGACGCACCCAACCTGCACAACATTCCGGTGCGAACCGAGACCGGCCGCGCCTTTCGCAAGGTGTTCGTGCCGGCCAAGGGCACGGTGCTGCTGATCGCCGACTACAACCAGATCGAGCTGCGCTGCATCGCGCACCTGGCCGACGACCCGGGACTGATCGCCGCCTTCGAGGCGGGCGAGGACATACACACGGCGACCGCGGCCAGGGTCTTCGGCGTGCCGGCGGGCGACGTGACCACCGAGCTGCGCTCCAGGGCCAAGATGGTGTCCTACGGCCTGGCCTACGGCATGGAGGCCTACGGTCTGGGCCAGCGCCTGTCGATCCCCACCGAGGAGGCCCAGGTCATCCTGGACGCCTACTTCGGGGCGTTCCCGGCGGTGCGCGACTACATGGACGCGGCGGTCGCCCGGGCCCGGGAGTTGGGCTACACCGAGACGCTCTACGGTCGGCGACGGCCGATCCCGGAACTCCGCTCGGACAACTTCCGGGTGCGCCAGGCCGGCGAGCGGCAGGCCAAGAACGCCGGCATCCAGGGCTTGGCGGCCGACATCTTCAAGGTGGCCCTGGTGCACATCGACGGCGCCCTGGAGTCCCGGGGGATGGCCAGCCGCCTCATCCTGCAGGTCCACGACGAGGTCATCCTGGAGGTGCCCGAACCAGAGCGCCAGGGCGCGGCGGAGCTGGTGCGCCACGAAATGGCGAGCGCCTGCGAGTTGCGCGTCCCGCTGGTCGTGGACCTGGCCTTCGGCACCACCTGGGCGGCTGCCAAGGCCTGAGCGGCGCTCGCCGCGCACCTTTCGCCGTCCTGGCGGACGGATTGCAGTTGGTGGTCGTGCTGTTAGCCTTGCTCCTGCTATCCGGGGCCGGTCGGCCCCATTCGACGGCTCGCGTCGTCCAGTCCTGTCCAACAACCAAGTGAGAATCCGTGTCCGACCTCGACCCCAACCTGTCCGTATCCGACGACTCAAACCCCGAATCGACTCCAGCAGAAGAGACACCCGAGCCGTCAGCTTCCGCAGAGATCCAAACCGAAACAGAAGCCGCAGAGGTCCCCGCCCCCGACCCTGCCGGCGATGAACTTCCCGAGGCCTACGAGCAGCGGGAGATCGCCGTCAACGACCTTGACGAGGAAGCGCTAGTCGCCGCCTACGCCAAGAGCGTCGTGACGGTGGAGGAGGGCACGATGGTGGTCGGCCGCGTGGTGCGGATCGACAACGACGAGGTCCTCATCGACATCGGCTTCAAGTCCGAGGGGGTCATCCCGTCGCGGGAGCTGTCGATCCGCAACGATGCCCACCCTGGCGATGTCGTGGGGATCGACGAGGAGATCGAAGCCCTCGTCCTGCAGAAGGAGGACAAGGAAGGCCGCCTCATCCTCTCCAAGAAGCGCGCCCAGTACGAGCGGGCCTGGGGCAACGTCGAGGAGGTCAAGGCGGCGGGAGGGGTCGTCTCCGGCACGGTCATCGAGGTGGTCAAGGGCGGCCTCATCGTGGACATCGGTCTCCGCGGCTTCCTCCCCGCCTCGCTGGTGGATCTGCGCCGGGTGCGCGATCTGCAGCCCTTCGTCGGCAGCAAGGTGGAGGCCAAGATCATCGAACTGGACAAGAACCGCAACAACGTGGTGCTCTCGCGCCGCGCCTGGCTGGAGGAGACCCAGAAGGAGCAGCGTGAGGAGTTCCTGGACAACCTGAAGCCGGGCGAGGTCCGCCAGGGCGTCGTCTCCTCCGTCGTGCCGTTCGGGGCCTTCATCGATCTCGGCGGCATGGACGGACTCGTGCACGTCTCCGAGTTGTCGTGGCGTCACGTGGACCATCCCAGCTCGGTCGTGTCGGTGGGCGACGAGGTGGAGGTCCAGGTGCTGGAGGTGGACCCCAGCCGCGAGCGCATCAGCCTGTCGCTGAAGGCCACCCAGCAGGATCCGTGGCAGGAGTTCGCCGCCACGCACCGCGTCGGCGAACTGGTCTACGGGCGGGTCACGAAGCTTGTGCCCTTCGGCGCGTTCGTGCAGGTGGGCGAGAGCATCGAGGGGCTCACCCACATCTCGGAGATGTCGGC
>JAPPDX010000076.1 GCA_028824415.1 bacterium
GTGCAGGCCTCCTTGCCGACCGACTTGGTGAGGCCGATCACGGCGGCCTTGCTGGCCGAGTAGGCCACCATGTTCGGGTTGCCCTCCTTGCCGGCGATGCTGGCGACGTTAACGATGCGGCCCCAGCCCCGCGCCCGCATGCCGCCCATCGTGGCCTTGATGGTGTTGAAGGTTCCGGTGAGGTTCACCGCCAGAGTCTTCTCCCAGCCCTCCAGCGGCACCTCCCAGATGGGCAACTGCGGGCCGATGATGCCGGCGCAGTTCACGACCACGTCCACCTGGCCGATCTCGGCCACCGCGGCCTGGACCGCGGCGAAATCGGTGACGTCGAGGGTGTGGACACTGGCCACGTCGTCGGCGACTTGCTCAAGCAGATCGGTCTGCAGATCGGCCGCGGCAACGCGCTGCCCCTCCTCGGCCAGACGTATGGCGCAGGCCCGGCCGATGCCGCTGGCGGCGCCGGTCACGAGCGCGGTCCGTTGGTCGAGATGCCTGGACATGTTTCGCTCTCCTTGTCTGCTGTGATCCCGGGAACCGGCGCTCAGAGGACGCCGAATCGCTTGAAGGCCTCACCGGGGGGCATACCCTCACGCACCGCCCGGCGGAACTGGCTCTCGTCGGATGTCTTCGCAACAGCCGCACCCACGACCTCGTCGATGAGGGCCTGCGGCACGATGACGACCCCGTCGTCGTCGCCCACGACGAGGTCCCCGGGAGCCACGGTCACCCCGTCCACGTCGACGGTCACGTTGTGGGCCACCACCTCTCCCCTGCCGTTGATGTCGCGAGGATCGGCCCCCCGGCACAGCACCGGGAAACCGAGGCTGCGGATCATGTCGCGATCCCGGACGTAACCGTCGACCAGCGCCCCGAGGGCCCCTGACGCCATGCAGGCCGTCGAGAGCAGTTCGCCCCACAGCGCCGCTCCCCGGAACCCGCCGGTCGCACCGACCCACACCTCGCCCGGACCGATGGCGTCGAGAGCCGCCAGCAGTCCCACGTAGGGAACCTCCGGGATCTCCTCGGCGACCTCGAGCCGCGTGGGGAAGGCGTAGCCGATCACCACCTGGTCGACCACGAGCGGGGCGTAGCCCGGAGCCAGTGACTGGTGCCGGGATCCGACACCGTCGAGGGCGTCTGAGACGAGGGACGAGCCGATCCGGTCGCGCAGATCCGCGAGCTGGGCGGAGGTGAATCTCTCGTGAACAGAAGCCATGTCTCTCCGGATTCCCCGGGCTTCCCTGTGCGCCGCCCAGGTTGGGTTCGTCCGATCACCGCGCCCGCAAATGCTACCGAGAGCCGGGTCGGGCGTGTCAGGTGTCCTGGCCGCGCAGCGGAAGGCCGCCGCAGCCGAAGAGCCCGCGAGTGCGGTCTAGCCTCCGGCTATGGCTCCTCGAAAGATCATCATCGACACCGACCCCGGCCAGGACGACGCCCTCGCCATCCTGCTGGCACTCGGCTCCCCCGAGCTGGAGGTTCTCGGAATCACCTGCGTGGCGGGCAACGTGCCGCTGCCCCTGACGGTGCGCAACGCCCGACTGGTGTGCGAGCTGGCGGGACGGCACGACATGAAGATCTTCGCCGGCTGCGAGCGGCCGATGGTGCGCGACCTCGTGACCGCCGAGATCGTGCACGGCGAGACCGGCCTCGACGGCCCCGACTGGGACGAGCCCACCATGCCGGTGCAGGACATGCACGCCGTGGACTGGCTCACCGAAGTGCTCATGGAGGCCGAGGATGGAGAGATCACGCTCTGCCCCGTGGGGCCGATCACCAACGTGGCCATGGCGATGGTGCGCGAGCCCCGCATAATCCCCAAGATCCGGGAGATCGTCACAATGGGGGGCGCCTACTTCGTCGGCGGCAACACGACGCCCGCCGCCGAGTTCAACGTCTACGTGGATCCCCACGCCGCAGCCGTGATGTACCGCAGCGGGGTTCCGATCGTGACCATGCCGCTGGACGTGACGCACAAGGCGCTGATGAGTCCCGAGTGGATCGAGTCCGTGCGCACCCTCGGCAGCGAAGTCGGCCGCAACGCCGCCGCCATGATGTCGTTCTACGGGCGCTACGACATGAAGCGCTACGGCGAGCGGGGCGGCCCGTTGCACGACCCCGCCACTATCGCCTACCTGCTGCAGCCCGAGATGTACGGCGGTAAGGACGTCTTCGTGGAGGTCGAGACCCACTCCGAGCTCACGATGGGCATGACGGTCGTGGACTACTGGCATCGCCTGGAGAGAGAGCCGAACTGCCTCTGGGTCAACGAGGTGGACAGCGACGGCTTCTACGAGCTGATCCGCCGGCGACTGATGAATCTGCCGGCGGCGAGCTAGCCGGCCGGTCCACCTACCCACTCACCGCGCCACGGCTACCATCGCTCAGCGACCGGGAGGGAGGGCCATGATCGTCGAGCAGCGGGACTACCACATCTACACCGGGAAGCTGAGAGAGGTCCTGCGGCTCTACGAGACCGAGGGGATCATCATCCAGAAGGAGGTCCTCGGGAACCTCATCGGCTGGTTCACCACCGAGATCGGTGCCCTCTCGTCCATCTGCGCCATGTGGGGGTACGAGAACTTCGCCGACCGGGAGCAACGGCGGGCGGCGCTGGCCGCCGACGAGCGCTGGCAGGCCTTCCTGCCGAAGCTCCACCCGCTGGTGCACACCCAGCACAATCGGATCCTGGTACCGACCGCATTCTCCCCGATCCAATGAGCGCCTCGGAGGGCAGTGACATGTCCGAACTCGTGACGCCCAGCAACGAGGACTTCTCGCTCGCCGGCCAGACAGCCATCGTGACCGGCGGCGCCAAGGGCATCGGCCAGGCCATCGCCGACGGATTGGCCCGCGCCGGCGCCCGTCTGGTGATCGCCGACCTGGCCGGGGCGGAGGAGGCCGCCACCAGATACCCCGACGGCATCGGGGTCACGGCGGACGTGTCGGACCCCGGCGACATCGACGCCATGGTGGACACCGCCGTCGAGGCCACCGGGCGCGTCGACGTCCTGGTGAACAACGCCGGCATGTTCACGTCCATCCCGATGCGGTCGTTCGACGAGATCCCCGTCGAGGAGTGGCGGGCCGTGAATGAGATCAACGTCATCGGCACGTTCCTGGGCTGCCGGGCCGTGGTTCCGCACATGCGCCGCCAGGGCGGCGGGCGCATCCTGAACCTCACCTCCGGAACGATCTTCCGCGGCGTGCCGCTCCTGTTGCACTACGTGGCCAGCAAGGGAGCGGTGCTGGCACTGACGCGGGCGCTGGCCCGCGAGCTGGGCGACGACAACATTCTCGTGAACTCGGTGGCTCCCGGCTTCACGATCTCCGACGGCGTGAAGGAGAACCCCGCCGGCGTGGACTTCGAGCACGTCAGCGCCATCTCGATCGCCGCCCGCACGCTCAAGCGCGACCTGTTCCCGGAGGACCTGGTGGCCGCCGCGGTGTTCCTTTGCGGACCGGGCGCGGCGTTCGTGACCGGCCAGACCATCGTGATCGACGGCGGCCAGTACTTCCACTAGCGCGCTGCCGAGTAGCACCGTGGACCCCATCCCCGTCATTCCGGCGGAGGCCGGAATCCAGTGTCCTGCGATCTGGTTCGCACCCCCGGGCGACTGCCCGGCAATCACCTAGCCAAGGCTCATTCCCGATGCACATTCTGCTCGCCCTGCACGAACATCCGGTGGGCGTTACCTCCGAGCCGGGCAACCGGGTCGTGTATGACCTGGTCGCCGACGCGGCGACCTTCGGGGCCGCCTCGGTGGCCGGTCCGGCGCTGAGCTGGGAGTTGCTTACCGGCGCCGCCGAGGCAGCGGGCGCCGCCCTCGCCGCCCGCGTCGACCTGGACGACTCGCAGCCGTGGGTCATGCGTTGTGACCGGGTGGACTTCCCGCCCGGCGCGGTGGCCTACCGGCACGTCCACCCCGGCCCCGGCATCCGCCGGCTGCTGTTCGGCGAGTTGACGATCACGACCGGCGGCGCCACCACCACCTACCGGACCGGCGGCGCCTGGTTCGAGAGCGGCCCCGAGCCGGTGTACGCCGAGTCCTCGGCTGCCGGGGAGACCGCTTTCGTCCGGGTGCTGCTGCTGCCGGCGGAATGGGCAGGCAAGCGCACCATCCGCTACACCGACCCCACCGACGCCGACCGGCCCGCCCGGCAGCGGGCCCGGGTGTTCGGTGAGGAGCCGCTGTCGTGACGGCGCCGGTGCGCCACGGGGGGCGCGTGCTGGTCGACCAGCTCCGGCGCCACGAAGTGAACACCGTCTTCACGGTGCCCGGTGAGAGCTTCCTGGCCGTCCTCGACGCCCTGCACGACGAGCCGGCGATCCGCACCGTGGTGTGCCGCCACGAGTCCGGGGCCGGGATCATGGCTGAGGCTCAGGCCCGGCTGCGAGGCGACCTGGGTGTGGCGTTCGTGACCCGGGGACCGGGAGCCACGCACGCTTCGATCGCGGTGCATAACGCCTCCATGAGCGGCGCCGCGCTGCTGCTGTTCATCGGCCAGATCCCCACTGGGCACCGGGGGCGCCGTGCCTTCCAGGAGGTGGACTTCGAGGCGTTCTTCGCCCCGCTGGCGAAGTGGGCGGTGGAGGTGGATCGCCCCGAGCGGCTGAGCGAGACCGTCACCGAGGCCGCCCGGGTGGCGCGGGAGGGCCGACCCGGACCCGTCGTGGTGTCGCTCCCGGAGGATGTGCTGGCCGCAGAGGTGTCGGTGCCCGACGCGCCCGTGGCGCCGCCACCGCAGCGGCCGTCACCGTCCGCCGGGGAGTTGGCGGAGTTGCGATCCCTGCTCCAGACCTCCAGCCGGCCACTGGTGATGGTGGGCGGCGGCACCTGGAGCGTGGTCACCGGCGACGCTTTCGCCGCCTGGGCCGAGCGCAACCGGCTGCCGGTCGCCCCGACCTTCCGTCGCCAGGACTACATCGATAACGACTCGCCCAGTTACGTGGGCTATGCCGGCGTCGGCACCACGCCGGCGCTCGCGAAGCGGATTCGCGAGGCGGACCTGATCGTGGCCATCGGGACCCGGATCGGCGACACCGCCACCGGTGGCTACACGCTGCTGGAACCGCCGGTTCCCCGCCAGACGCTCGTGCACATCCATCCCGATCCGGCCGAGTTGGGAAGCGTCTACCGGCCCCATCTGGCCATCTGTGCCGGCGCCCCCGAGACGGTCGCGGCGCTCGCGGCCCTGGACGACCTGGAGGCAGCGCCGTGGCAGGACTGGACGGCGTCGGCCCGCGCCGACCACGGGGAGTCACTGCGCCGCCGGCCGGCCCCGGGCCCGGTCGACTTCGGTGAGGTGGTCGCCCACCTGGACCGGCACCTGCCCCCGGAGGCGATCCTCACCAACGGCGCCGGCAACTTCTCGCTGTGGCCGCAGCGCTACTACCGGTTCAAGCGGTACGGGACGCAGCTGGGATCCCAGAGCGGGGCAATGGGTTACGCCATCCCCGCAGCCGTGGCCGCCAAGCTGCACGCACCCGAGGCACCGGTCGTGGCCTTCTGTGGCGACGGCGACTTCCTCATGACCGCCCAGGAACTCGCCACCTCGGTGCAGTACGACGCGCCGATCATCGTCGTCGTGATCAACAACGGCATGTTCGCAACGATCCGGATGCACCAGGAGCGCACCTACCCCGGCCGCCCCAGCGGCTCGGACCTCGTCAACCCCGACTTCGCCGCCTACGCCCGGGCGTTCGGCGGCTTCGGAGCCATCATCGAACGCACCGAGGACTTCCCCGAGGCGTTCGAACAGGCACTGGCCTCCGGCGTGCCCGCAGTGCTGGAGCTACGGGTCGACCCCGAGGCCATCCTCCCCCACGCCACCCTCAGCGAGGTCCGCCAGGCGGCGCGAGCGTCATAGCACTGCGCCTCGGTCCGCGCGTCAGCCCGCTTCCCGCGCGGCGGTCTCGGCAAGATCGTCCAGCTGGGCCAGCAACTCGCGATCGCCGTCCACGCGGAGGGTGCGCAGCTCGTGGCTGGTGTAGAGGCCCTGAGACGGTTCCGGGACCCGGAACCTCACGGGTCAGCGGCGCATCTCGATGAACCCCGCCGCTGTGAAGTCGTTGTCGAACGCCAATACCTCGCGCAGGCGTCGTGCCCGCATCACCTCGAAGCTCGTCGCATCGACGAAGGAGTACTCCCGCTCGTCGCGACGGCGCAACCACGCCCATGCCCTGGATTCCTGCTCGGCGGTCACGGCGTGGAGCGCCAGGTTGCGAGACGACTCGAGCATGGCGACGCGATCCAGGAAACCGACGGCCGTACGGTGACTGTCCTTGCGGCGCAGGAACGTCCAGGTCTCGCCCAGGACCAGATTCGTCGTGAGAACCCGCTCGCCGGAGCCGATCCGGGCGAGCACCTCCAGGGCCTCAGGATGGCGGGCGTCATCGGGAAGGGCCCAGGCCACCCACCAACTCGTGTCGGCGAACTTCATGACCCGTAGACGACCGTGTCGATCTCGCCCGGCTCCACACTGATTCCCTCGCTCCCGAACCCGGCAAGGTCGCTCCAGGGACCGATACTCGTATCGAGTCGCTCGGTGGGCAGGACAGCCGCCAAGCCCCGCCGGATCAGTTCGGACTTGGAAATCCCGAGCCGTCGCGCCTCGGCCGCGGCCTCCGCGTCCAACTCCTCAGGGATCGTGATCGTCACCGCCTTCATGGCACGAGTATACATATTATGCGTCATGTTAACTACATAGTCTGTGCGCCACTCTCAGCGAGATCCGCCGGCAAGCGCGAGCAAGCCGGCAGCCATCTCCGATCCGAGCCAGGCGACCGGTAGCGATCCCCCGACAGGCTCCCAACTGCATGGCGAGACCCGGTGGCATACCCGACTCAAGACGATATCTTAGTATATCTCCATCATATTCCAGTGTCTTCACTGCTGATATGAGCCCGAAACGGCCGAGTCGCCGCAGACCTGGGGCGGACACGGCGGTAGAGCCCCCAAGTCGTCCGCTACAGAAGGCCCGCGACCTCATGGACCGTACTGATGAGCGCGATCGGTGGCGACGATGGGTCTTCCCGGATCCGACCCACATATGTCTCACCGGTGATACAATCTGGAGATGGCAGAGGTGACGATCCGCGAACTGCGCAACAACGGCGGCGTCGTGATCGACCGTGTGCTCGGTGGCGAACAGCTCACGGTCACTCGATCCGGGCGCCCGGTCGCTGAACTCCGCCCCCTGACGCGCCGAGCACCCGACCCGGCGACCCTGCTGGATCGATGGCGACACGTTCCCCACGTCGACCCCGATGCGCTCAGGCAGGACATCGACCGGGTCATTGACCCGCGCCTGTGAGCACGACCTCGGCGACGGGTGGCGTTCTCGACACCAACGTCGTGATCCTGCTGCCGCAGATCACCGACCCCGCCGTGTTGCCAGCGGAACCGGCGGTCACGGCGATCACGCTGGCCGAACTCTCCGTGGGACCGCTCGTGGCAAACACCGACGCCGAGAGGGTCAACCGTCAGACCCAACTCCAGCAGGCCGAGTCCGACTTTGATCCGATCCCGTTCGACGCCGCCGCCGCCAGAGCGTTCGGCAGAGTCGCCGCCGACCTTCGCGGGGCGGGCCGGAAGGCGACCGCCCGCGCCTACGACGCTCTCATAGCGGCCACTGCCATCGCCAACGGACTCCCCCTTTACACCACCAACCCCGAGGACTACGTCGCGATCGCGGAACTCGAACTGGTACCGGTCCCCCACCCCGACACGCCCTAGCGGCTCGGCGCGGTTGACGCTCTCTTCGTCCACAAGACCTGAATGCCGAGTGCCCGACGTTCTGCCCGAGTCGTACCCGGACACCTATCACCGCGATACCTCGTGGGGCCAATTGCTCGCACTCGAAGCCACGCAGGCGACGGCCAGTAGTGCCGCGGGGTTATTCGCCGGTGTAGTTGGGCTTTCGCTTCTCGACGAAGGCCTCAACGCCCTCGCGGAAGTCGGCTGTGGTGCGCAGGAAGCCGTAGGCGAGGCCTTCGAGTTCGAGGCCCACCGGCAGGGGGCCGTCGTAGGCCTGGTTGAGGACTCGCTTGGCCATGCGCAGCGCCAGGGCGGGGAGCTTCGTGAGTTCGCCAACCAGCCGGTCGACGGCGTCGTCGAGTTCAGGCCGCGGGACGACCTCGGTCACCAGGCCGACGGCCAGCGCCTCATCCGCTCGCACGCGGCGGCCCCGCATGACGAGGTCCTTGGCGCGGCCCAGGCCGATCATGCGGGCCAGGCGCTGCGACCCGCCGCTGCCGGGGATCATGCCGATGGACACTTCCGGCTGCCCGAGTTGCAGATCGTCGGTCGCGACCCGGAAGTCGCAGGCCAGAGCGAGTTCCAAACCCACGCCGAAGGTGAAGCCGTGCAGCTTGGCGATGACCGGCTTCGGACAGCGCTCGGGAGCGGCGACGTTGTGGTGCAGGCGGGTGAGCACCTCCGGTGAGGCCTCCAGGAAGCCGGCGATGTCTCCCCCGGCGGTGAAGGCCCGCTCCCCCGCCCCGGCCAGCACCACGACCCGCATGTCCGGATCGCGCCCGCAGGCGTCGAACAGCGCGGAGAGGTGGTCACGCGCCACCATCGAGACGCGGTTGAGCTTGCCCGGCACATCGAGCGTGATCGTGGCCACGCCGCGCTCGATGTCGCGTTCGAACCGCAGCCCGTCCAATTCCACGGGGTAACCGACCTGGTCGGGATCGTTCATCGCCACGCCTTCGCTTCTCCTTCGATGGTGCTCACTCTCGCCGGCCAATGTGCGCCCTCGCCCGCCGGAGCGCTCCCAAGCCTGCCAGCAATCCGGCGGCGGCCGGCGCGAGGCCCGTCACAGGGGGGAGCCGGAGGGCTCGGCGAACTCCTCCCGCAGCAGGCGGCGCAGGATCTTGCCCGATGGGCTCTTGGGCAGGGAGTCGGGGAACCGGTAGCGGCGGGGACGCTTGAACCGGGCCAGGCCGGCGGACGCCAGGCAGTGGGCGTCCAGCCGGGCCGCGGCGGCCTCAGTGCCGGCTCCGGCGACCTCGTCGTCGAGCACCACGAAGGCGGTCACCGCCTGGCCCCAGCGGTCGTCGGGCAGGCCCACCACCGCCACCTCCCGCACGCCGGGCGCCCGCTCCAGCACGTCCTCCACCTCGAGGGGGTGGACGTTCTCACCACCGCTGATGATCATGTCGTCGATCCGCCCCACGATCCAGAGGTTGCCGTCCCCGTCGAGGCGACCCAGGTCGCCGGTGAAGTACCAGCCGTCGCGGAGCGCCTTGGCGTCCGCGTCCGGCCGGTTCCAGTAACCCGCGAAGGCCTCGTCGGAGCCGAGGTGGCAGATGATCTCGCCGGTCTCGCCCGGCTCCACCTCATCGTCGGGACCGGCGCCCACTTCGGGCCGCACCAGCCGCAGCCGGGCATTGATGGCGGGGCGGCCGGCACAGCCGGGGGCCGCCTGCTGGTCGAAGTGAACCGAGTAGGTGTACACCTCCGTGGAGCCGTAGTGGTTGATGAAGACCTCCGGTGCGAACACCTCCACGCAGCGCTCAACCAGGGCGCCGGTCATGGCGGCCCCCGCGTAGGCCAGCGAACGGACACTCGAGACATCGGCGCCGGCGAGGCCCGGCGAGTGGACCAGGTCGTGGAACAGCGTCGGAGCCAGGTACAGCGAGCCGATGCGCTCGGCCGAAATGAGATCCAGCGCGGAGGCGGCGTCCCAGTCGGGCTGGCAGACGAAGCAGCCGCCGACGATCTGCGCCGCCAGCAGGGTGTGGATGCCCATCGTGTGGTACAGCGGCATCACCCCGAGGGTGCGCTCGCCGGGCCGGTAGCTCTGGTGCAGCGCCTGCGACACGCCGCCGGCCCGTTCGGCGGCGTGGCTACGGGGCACGCCCTTGGGCCGGCCGGTGGTGCCTGAGGTGTACAGGAAGATCGAGGTCTCCCTGTCGTCCAGACCCAGGGGCGCACCGACCGCTTCGCCGGCTGCCAGCAGGCTTTCGTACGGCTCACAGGGCTGCGCGTCATCCCCGGCGCAGAACCGGGCCGCCAGGTCGACGGAGGATCCGGCGCCGCCTGTCCCGACTGCCACAAATCGATCGGCCGCGTCCGAGCACGCCCGGGCGTGCTCGAGACCGACCTCCTCGAAGGCCACGACGGTGGCGCCGGAGTCGGCGACGCAGTAGGCCACGTCGGCGGCCGCAACCCGCCACGAGAGCGGCACCACCACAGCCCCGAGCCACTGGCAGGCCCAATACAACTCGACGGTCTGGCGGCGGTTCTTCAACACGAGGGCGACCCGGTCGCCGCGGCCAACGCCCAGGGCTGCCAACCCTGCGGCCACGCCGGCGGCGACCCGCTGCAGGCCCCGGTAGTCCAGACGGGAGTCTCCGTCCACAACGGCGCCGGCGTCGGGCGTGCGCTCGGCGGCATACAGCAGCGAGAGACCGAGGTTCACGCCTGCGCTCCGGTCAAGGAGACGCCACGGGAGGGCGGGTCGCCGGACGCTGGATTCCGGCGTTCGCCGGAATGACGCAGACGCGGGCCGGAAAGATGGAGGCGGAGGCCGCGATTTCGGGGGCGGTGGACCCGCGGGGTATCGGCATCATTCGGCCCCGGCCTGTGCGGCCGCGGCGATGGCGTCGATGATCGGGGCGTAGCCCGTGCAGCGGCAGAGTTGCCCGGAGAGCATCTCGGCGATCTCGGTGCGGGTGGGGGTCGGGTTGTGGGTTAGGAAGTCGAGGGTGGCCATCAGGATGCCGGGCGTGCAGAAGCCGCACTGCAGGGCGAAGTGCTCGCGGAACGCCTCCTGCAGCGGGTGCATCCGGTCGCCGGAGGCCAGGCTCTCGACCGTGTGCACTTCCGCCCCGTCGGCCTGCACCGCCAGCAGCAGGCACGCCCGCGCCGCGGCACCGTCCAGGTGCACGGTGCAGGAACCGCACACCCCGTGTTCGCAGCCCACGTGCGTGCCGGTGAGGCCGAGACGGTGACGCAGGAAGTCCGACAGCAGAATCCGGTCGGGCGCGGCCTCGTGGTAGCGCCGGCCGTTCACGGTGACGACGATCTCGCGGGGTGGGCCCACCGGCTCCCCGGAGCCGCTCACGCGCCCTCCCCCGCCGCCAGCCAGGCCTGGCGGATCACCCGCTCGCTCAGCACGCCCACCAGGTGGCGCCGGTAGGCCACCGAGGCGTGCAGGTCGTCGAACGGTCTGGCAACGGCGGCCGCCAGCCGGGCGGCCTCGGTCACCGCAACGTCGCCGGCCGGGCCGTCCAGATCGTGGCCCACGAGGGCACCGGCGGCATCGGCAGCCAGCAGCGGCCGGTCGGCCACGGCCCCCAGCCCCAGCCGCACCTCGGCGACCGCGCCGTCGTGGCGCCGCAGGGCGCAGGCCGCCATGGCGAGTGCGTAGTCGCCGTGGCGCTGGGCCATCTCGGCGAACCCGTAGCCCCAACCCGGCCCCGCGACCGGCCATCGAACCTCGGTGAGCAACTCGTCGGGCTCCAGGGCGGAGGTGAAGTGGTACACGAACAGGTCCTCCGCGGCGATGGCGCGCTGCCCGCGCTGCGACTGCGCCAGCACCGACCCGCCGAGGGTGAGCAGCACCAGCGGCAACTCACCGCGGGCGTCGGCGTGCGCCAGCGAGCCGCCCACGGTGCCCCGGTTGCGGGTGACGAAGTGCCCGATGTGGGGCGCGCAGGCGGCCGCCAGGGGCAGCGCCCCGCGCAGCTGCGGGGAACGCTCCAACACCGACTGCCGCAGCATGGCCCCGGTGGTCACGGTGCCGTCGCCGGCGTGCACCTCGGCGAGCCCATCGAGGCCGTTCACGTCCACCAGCACCTCCGGGCGGGCCAGGCGCATATTCAGCATGGGAACGAGGCTGCAGCCGCCGGCCAGCACCTTGGCCTCGTCGCCGTGGGTGGCGAGGACCACCAAAGCCTCCCCCAGGTCGGCGGGGCGCACGTAGCGGAACGGCGGCGGCTTCACCGCTCCCCCCGCTCGCCGGCGGCGGCCAGGACCTCCCAGATGCGGGGCGCGGTGAGCGGGAGGTCCAGGTCGTCGACGCCGAGGGCGTCGCAGACGGCATTGGCAAGCGCCGCCGGTGCGCTCATCGTGTTGCCCTCGCCGAGTCCCTTCGCGCCCAGGGGTGTGAACGGGCTCGGCGTGCAGCGATGCAGGATCCGCAGCTCCGGGATCTCGGTCGAGGTGGCGCAGAGATAGTCCATGAAGCTGCCGGTGAGCAGGTTCCCATCGGGGTCGTGGACGGTCTGCTCCAGTAATGCCGGACCCAGGCCGTGGGCGAAGCTGCCCATGATCTGACCGTCCACCAGGCGGGGATGCAGCAGCGTGCCGGCGTCGTGGACCGTGACGTAGTCCAGGATCCGCACCTCGCCGCTGAGGGTGTCCACCTCCACCACCGCCACGTCGACCACGAACCCGTGCGCCGCCGAACTCGCCACCTCGTCGGCGTCGTTGGGCGGATCCAGGTTGGGGGCGGAGACGAAGGCGGTGACCGCGAGTCCCGGCTCGAGGCCTTCGGGCAGCGACTCGGGGTTCCAGTGCGCCGCCCCGGCGAGGCGCCGCAGTGAGACACCGCGGTCGGGCTGGCCCACCACGCGCGCCTGCCCGTCGCGCAACTCGATGTCGTCCGGCGCGCACTCCAACTCGTCCCCGGCGATGGCGCGCAGCTTCTCGGCGAGCCGGCCGGCCGCCTCGGCCACCGCCGCCGCCCCGATCCCGGCGAAGCGGGAGGAGTAGTTCCCCGAGGAGACCGTCCAGGCGTTCACGTGGGTGTCCATCTCGCTCTGGACCTCCACATCGGCGGGGCGGAGCCCCAGCACCTCGGCGGCCACCTGGGCGGCCACGGTGCGATGGCCCTGTCCCTGGGGCACCGTGGAGAGGCGCACGGTCACCCCCCCGAGGGGGTTCATGGCCAGCGTCGCACCCTCGGCGTTGCCGGACTTCGGCCAGCCTCGGGCGCGCTCGGTGGCGGTCTCGGCGAGGGAGATGTAGCCCATGTTGGAGATCGACGGCTCCACGACGCAGGCCAGGCCGATGCCCAGGCGCCGCCGGCCGTCCCCGGTGGACTGGGCGGCCTGCTGGCGGCGACGCCCGTCGTAGTCCGCGGCCTGCAGGGCGTCATCGAGGCAGGCCGCGTAGTCACCGGAGTCGTACAGCCCGCCCGTCGCGGTGCGGTACGGGAACGCCTCGGGCGCAACCAGGTTCCGGCGGGCCATCGCGGCGGGGTCGAGGCCCAGGCGAGCGGCGCCGCGTGCCATGATGCGCTCCAGCGCCAGGTAGAGCTGCGGGCCGCCGAATCCCCGGTTCAGGCCGGTCGGGCAGCGGTTGGTGTGCACCACCCGGTTCCGCACCGCCACGTGGCGCACCGTGTACGCGCCGGTCAGCGAGCCGTGCATCCGGTAGAGGGTGGCCGGCTCGGGCGCCCGCAGGTACGCCCCGACGTCCTCAATCACGTCATAGCGCAGCGCCAGCAATTCACCGTCGGCGGCGAAGCCGGCCTCCACATCGGTCACGCGGTGGGTGGCCGACCCAGCGGCGGCGAGATGCTCGACGCGGTCCTCGATCCAGCGCACCGGTACGCCGCAGATCTTCGAGGTGAGCCCCGCAAGCACGATGTAGCCGAAGACGCCGGCCTTCACACCGAAGCTGCCGCCACTGTCGGGAGGTGTGAGCAGTCGCAGCCGGGCGGCGGGCAGGCCCAGGGCCCCGGCCGCCACAGTGTGCAGGGTGAACGGCCCCTGGAAGTTGGCCCACACGGTGAGGGAGTCGGTGGAATGGTCCCAGTCGGCGATAACGCCGAAGCACTCCACCGGTGCCGCGATCCAGCGCCCGAACGGGAACCTGCCCCGCACCACCAACGGCGCGCCGGCGAGGACCGCCTCGGGGTCGCCGTAGCGGAACGAGCGGTCCGACACCACGTGGCCCACCTCGGCCGCGTCCAGCGGATCCACCACCGCCTCGAGGGGTTCGTAGTCCACCTCCACCAACTCGGCGGCGTCCTCGGCCAGGTAACGGTCCCGTGCCACCACGACCGCCACCGGCTCGCCGGCGTAGCGCACGACATCGACGGCCACCGCGTAGTGCTCGGTGGCGCCTCGGATCACCGCCCCCAAGGGCCGGCCTGCCGCCGCCAGGTCGGCACCGGAGAGCACTGCCAGGACGCCCGGCGCCGCCTGGGCGGCCGAGACATCGATCCCGCGGATCTGCGCATGGGCGAACGGCGACCGCGCCAGAGCCAGGTGCATCGCACCCGGCACAGGTGAGAGATCGTCGATGAAGCGCCCCCGGCCCCGCAGCAGCGCCTCGTCCTCGACCCGGTGCGGGACGGCGCCGATCCATCCACCCGGCGCGCCGGTTCCGTTCACGTCGCCCGTCCTGATCCCCGGAATCGCACTATTGACGTCAGGGCGCGGCGCTCGCGCCGGCGTCCAGCGCCTTGGCCACCAGCTCCAGCGGATGGCGCACGTCCAGACCGGCCGCCGCCAGGTGCAGGGAGCAACCCGGGTTGGCGCTGGCCACCACCGACGCCCCCGAGCGTTCCACCGCCGCGGTCTTTCGGACACGGATGGCGGTCGCCAGTTCGGGCTCGAGCATCGAGTAGGCACCACCCGCGCCGCAGCAGAGGCCGTCGTCGTCGAGGGTGACCAGATCCCTCACGAACGGCCCCAGCACGACGGGGACCGCCTCGTGGCTGCGCTGGGCGTGCCGCAGGTGACATGGATCCTGCACGGCCACGGTCAGCTCCAGCGGCTCGGCGGGCCGGTTCTGCAGCAGCACGTCGAGCCGGTCCGCCAGCCACTCGTGTACGTCGAACACCCGGGCGGCGAAATCCCGCGCCTCGGGAGTGCCCAGCAGGCGCCCGTAGTGCTTCATCGCGGCCCCGCAACCGGCGGAGTCCACGAGCACGGGCCGGTCGTCGCCGGAGAGTTGGGCGATGACGCCACGGGCGATGTCAGTGGCATCGGGCTCCAGACCTGCGTGGGTGTGCAGCGCACCGCAGCAGGGTGCCGCTCCGGCGGTGGGCGTCACACCCACTCCGGCGGCTTCGAGCACCCGCTGGACGGCGAGATGGGTGTGCCGCTGCCAGGCGTCCATGACGCAGCCGGTGAAGAGCCACACGTCGGATCCCGAGGCTCGGTGGCGGCCGCGGCGCAGCGGCAGGCGAGCCGGCAGCCCCAGCCTCCGGGCCGGGAGCAGTTTCAGCCGGGCGGCAAGCGCCAGCAGCGTGGAGCCGGCCAGCAGCAGGCGGCGGTGCCGCAGCAGTCTCAACCCCAGGCGCTGCCACCATGGCGTGATGCGCCCCTCGGCGGCCAGCGCGGCCCGGGTGCCCTCCATGAGGTGACCGAATGGCACGCCGCTGGGACAGGCGGTCTCGCAGCCCAGGCACTGCACGCAGGTCTCCATCGACCGCAGCACCTCCGCGGTGACCGGTGCTCCCTCGTTCTGCACGGCGCGCATGAGAGCGATCCGGCCCCGTGGCGACTCCGTGTCCCGCCCGGTGACCACGAATGTCGGGCAGTGCGGCAGGCAGAGCCCGCACGCCACGCATGAGGTGAGTTCGTCGTCGTCGAGCCGGAGGTCCATCAGGAGCGCCGCAGCGGGTCACGACCGGGGTTGAGGCGACCGGTCGGATCGAAGCATTCCTTCATGCGCCGGTTCAGTTCAGCGACCCCCGGCGCCACCCCTCGGGGCGGTTGTGGCACCGAGGCGTGCACCACGCCGACGCCGATCTCGGCCACGAAGTCGGCGCCCGGGTTGGCGCCGTCGGGGGCCTCGCCATTGCCGCTGCCGAATGCGGCCGCCTCGGCCGGCGTGCACGACCAGCGATGCGGCGGCAGCGCGGGTGGTCCACCGGCGTCGGCCACGTCGCCCAGGTTGCCGAGGGCCGCCAGGTCATCCGCCGTGTCGGGGCGGTAGCCGCTCAGCAGCACCCAGGCGGAGCTTCCGTCCCAGAGGATCGAATTGGCTGTGCGGCAGCGCCGCCACACCTGGCGGGGATCCGTCGCCTCGATCCGATGCCAGTTCTCCGACTCGGGGATCGGCACGGTCCGCAGCAGCGCCTCGCCAACCAGGCCGAGAGTGCCGAGCGAGCCCACCAGCAGCCGGCAAAGGTCAAAACCGCTGACGTTCTTGACCGTACCGGCACCGCCGGTGGCCACCCGCCCGTCGGCGCACACGTAGCGGGCTTGCAGCAGGGAGTCGCGAACCGGCCCGAGCCCCAGCCGGGTGACCGCCGACTCGCCGACCATCAGCGCCCCGCCCACGGTTCCGCCGGGCCGCTCCGGAAGGGCGGTGCGCTGGCCCGAGGTGGCCAGGGCCTCGTGGAGTTCCGCCACGGTCGTGCCGGCGCGCACCCGCACCGTCATCTCCGCAGGCTCCAGCGCCACGATTCCCGCCGGCGCCCGCACCTCCCGTGTGCCGGGTGCCGCCTCGCCACCGACGCGCCGGCGGGTACCGCCGCCGCGCACGCACACCGGCCCCTGCGGCCCCACCTCGGCGGCGAAGCCGGCCAGCGTCGCGTCGATCGCGCCGACGGTTGTCACCGTTGCAGGACCTCGCTCAGCCCCAGAGCTTGCCGTCCGCGGCGCGCAGCGAGCCGATATCGGCGCAACTGTGGGCGCTGGGAAGCACCTTGCCGGGGTTCAGGCGACAGTGCGGATCGAAGGCGGCCCGCAGCCGGCTCTGCTGGTCCAGGTCGGCCTCGCTGAACATGCGATCCATGTAGTCGCGCTTCTCGACCCCGATGCCGTGCTCGCCGGAAAGCGCCCCGCCGACGGCGAGCGATGCCTCGATGATCTCCCGGCCGGCCTCATGTACCCGCTCGATGGTGCCGTCGACACGGGCGTCGAAGGCCAGGATGGGGTGCAGGTTGCCGTCGCCGGCATGGAAGACGTTCAGCACGGTCAACTCGTACCGGTCGGCGATCTCGTAGACCTGCTCCAGCACCTCTACGAGGCGGCTGCGAGGCACCACGGTGTCGTGCAGGTAGTAGTCGGGGAGGATGTTGGCGACGGCCCCGAAAGCGCTCTTGCGCCCCTTCCAGAGCCGTGCCCGCTCGTCGTCGTCGGCCGCGACCCGCACGCTCACCGCGCCGTTCGCCCTGGCGATCTCCGCCACCCGGTCGGCGGAGGCCGCAACCCCGCCCGCGGGCCCGTCCAACTCCACGAGCAGCACCGAAGCGGCGTCCCGCGGGTAGCCCGCCTTGGCGAAGTCCTCGACGGCGCTGATGCAGCGCTTGTCCAGCATCTCCAGGGCGGCCGGGACGATGCCCCCGGCGATGATGGCGCTGACGGTGGCGGCCCCGGCCGACACGCTGTCGTAGGCCATCAGCATCGTGCGCACCGCCGCAGGGTTGGGCGTGAGCCGCACCGCCGCCGCCGTGGTGATCCCGCACATTCCCTCCGAACCCACGAATGCCCCGCGCAGGTCGTAGCCGGCGGGTTCGGCGCCGAGGTCGCCGAGGGTCACAACCGATCCGTCGGACAGCACCACCTCCAGCGCCACCACGTGGGCGCTGGTCACGCCGTAGGCGAGGCAGTGCGGCCCGCCGGAGTTGGTGGCCACGTTGCCGCCGATGGTGCAGGCCTGCTGGCTCGACGGATCCGGCGCGTAGTGCATCCCGTACGGCGCCAGCCGGCGTGACAACTCCAGGTTCACCATGCCCGGTTGCACCCACGCCACACCATTGTCCAGGTCCACCGACAGCAGCTCGTTCATACGGGTGAGCGACAGCACCACGGGCCGGCCGAGCGGCGCGGCACCACCGGAGAGTCCCGTGCCGGCGCCGCGCGGCACCACGGCGCGGTCGTGCGCGGCCGCGATCTTCACGCAGGCACTGACCTGGGTGGTGGTGACGGGGAAGCACAGCGGCCCGGCTGTGCCCTCGCTGTAGATGGAGGCGTCGCGCGAGGCCAGGTAGCGAGCGGCGGCGTCGGCCCGCACCCGTTCGGCACCGATGGCCGCGCGCAGTTCCTCAACGAGGCCCGCGTCGGCGTCGTCGGCGTGGTCGACGGGCTCGGGTGGGAGCACCCGGCGCCCGAGGCGGCGCGCCGCGGCGGCGAGAAGGGGCGACATCAGCGGTCCGTGGACTTGACAGCCGCCTGGCGGATCAGATCCTCGCTGGGTCCGTCAGGCGTGCACAACGCCCGGAAGGCCTCCAGCACCAACTGCGGGGAGTTGCGGTGACGCTTGGCGGCAACGGCCAGCGGCTCGTGGAACGCGCCGCTGCAGTGTGCGCAGGGCCAGCTCAGGCGTGACATCAAACCGGCCGCCTCACCGCTGGGGAACATGCGCAGAACCTCCACGACGGTGGTCCTGCCCTTGATCTCCCGGGCGTCAGCGGGTGGCCCCGCGGGCCCAGTCGTCCCGCGCCCGTTGATGCCGCGCACCGTCACCGATGCGCCCGGAGGGTTCAGAGGCGCACCTGCTCGAGCACCCGCACGTCCTCGGAGTGCATGCGGATGGCATTGCGCGGCAGCTGGTAGCGGGCGAACGGCAGCACGATCACCTTGGCGTCGGGTCCGTGGCGCTCCATGGCCGCTCCGAACGCCTCGTCGAGGCTTGTGGTGGCATCCAGGCCGATGTCGGCGGCCATCTCCAGGTTCTCCTCCAAGGTGACCATCGCGAGGTGCTTGCGGGTCATCACCTCGTAGATGGGCACCCAGATGCAACCGGCCCACATCTGGATGTTGCGGCCGTGGATGTCCCGCAGAACCTTCTGGTAGTTCTCCGGCGAGGGCGGCATGTACGGCTTCATGAGGTCCATGAGCGCCAGGCCGGGGAAGTCCCCGATCGCCGTGGACACACCCGGCGAAGGCGAGCAGTAGATGATGGTGCCGCCCTCGCGCACCACCAGGTCCGAGGACATGCAGCCCCAGCCGGTGTGGAAGAAGAGATGGTCGGTGGGGGCGAACACACCGCAGACGGCGATGTCGGCCGGACCGGCTTCGGCCACCGGGTTGTCGTAGGCGTAGATGTCGTTGAACCGGTTGATGGCCTCGACGTGGGCGTCGGGGTGGGCGCCGTAGATGCAGTCGATGACCCGGCCGCGGGTGTCCAGCAGCACGTTCATGGTGGCCGACAGCCCGCACATGGTGGCGGTCTCGTCGATGTCGGCCCGCATCGGCCCGGCGTAGGCGCCGTAGTGGGTCTGCGGCGAGGGCACGAAGGCGCAGTGGTTGGACTCGACGGTCTCGTCGGACACCACGCCCGGAAGGATCAGCTTGCCGCCGCCGCCGGCGCCCCAGTGGTTGGCCTGCGCATGGCCGATGGTGAAGATGACCTCCGAGCGCGCCACCTCGTTGTGCAGCCACACGGGTGTGCCGCGGGACGTGACGCCGACGAAGCTGTAGTTGTCGGTGTTGCGGGGCTCGTTCTGGAAGAAGCCGATGCCCATGCGCTCCATGCGAGCCAGGTTCTCGTCGCCGAGCTTCTGGGAGATGTCGCTGTCGGACATCGGGAAGACCTTGCCGTTGGCGCACACCACCCGGGCGTCGGTTATGCCGGCCGCCTCGATGGCGTCGAGCACCGGCGGCAGCAGCTTGGAGGCCGGCGTCGGGCGGAACTGGTTGTCGATGACCACCGCCACGCTGGAAGCGCCCGCCAGGAGCTCGCTGAAGCGTGGCCCGCTGTGCGGACTCTCCAGAGCGGCCCGGGCGGCCTCGGTGGCGTTGGGCACCGGATCCGGCTCGTCGGGATAGATGGCCGCCAGGAGGTTCTCGTCGGGAATCTCCAGTTCGAGAGTCTCCCGGTAGACCTTGGTTTCGTCGTCGGCGGCGCCGATCGTCAGCGGATCAAGGGACTCGTACGGAATCGAGTATCTGCCCATCGTTCCTCCCGGTCTTCGAGGAGTCGTGTCGAACCCGGCCCCGAGCATAGTTCGCCGTCCCGAGCGGTCTCCGCTGCTCAGCAAGCCTGCACCGGTCTGGGACGAAGGGCATGACGACTCGCCGGCTACCAAATCCCGGCCCCGGCCGGAATGACGGCATCCAGGCCGGAGACAGGAGCGACTAGGGGGGCGGGAGGGGTCGCCCGTCGGCGATTGCGGCGCGGAACCAGTCGGCGGTCTCCGCCACGCCCTCGGCGAGGGGCGTGCGCGGCACCGAGCCCAGGCGTGCCTCGAGCGCGCTGTCGTCGAGCCCGCGGGGGAAGGGCAGCTGATCGGTGCCGTGGGTGATCCCCGCGAAGTCGGTAGTCCCGATGATGGCCTCGACGAAGGAGGCGACCGGGGCCAGACTGCCGTGGATGTTGTAGACGTCGCAGCCGCCCGGGGTCGCCCGCGCTGCGCCGATCGCGATGCGCGCCACGTCGGAGGCGTACTGGAAGTCCATCCACCCGCCGTATTCGATGTGGTAGGGCAGACCGCGCACGGCTGCCAGCAGCGCCTGGCAGGGGTAGGACGTGACGCCCTGGTCGCGGCCCGGTCCGTACACGGTGTGCGGGCGCAGGCCCACGCTGGGGGTGCCGTTCTCCTCCCAGTACACCCTGGCGGTGTCCTCGTTGGCCACCTTGTAGACGCCATAGTGCGTGGCCGGGTGGCGCTGGGCGTCGTTGGGCAGGGCGTCGGCGTCGTACAGGTCCGGATGGCCGAACACGGCCACGCTGCTGGTGTAGACGAGATTGTCGATTTCGTGCGCCTGAGCCGCCTCGAAGACATTGGCGGTGCCGGCCACGTTGATGGCGGCGCCCAACGGCGGGTTGGCCCGGCAGGTCGGCACCTGCAGGGCCCCCAAGTGGATGATGTGGGTCGTACCCTCGGCGGCGGCCAGCACCTGATCGGTCACGGTGAGATCACCTTGGATGCGTCGGGGACCGGCCAGGTCGGCCTCGTCGACGATGAGCCGCAGTCGCTTGTCGTCGGTGCTGATGTCGAACAGCGTCATCTCGGCGCCCTCGTGCGACAGGTGCCGCACGACCCAGGCGCCGATGCAGCCCATTGCGCCCGTGATGAGGAAATGTTCGTCACTCACGGACGCACCTCCATTTCGGATTCATCCGTCCGCGCACCTCTGGCGGCGCGGCCCGGCGCGGCCGGGGCTAGACGCACCGGTTGGTGATCTCGCCGAGCCCCTCGACGGTCGAGACGATGAGGTCGCCGGGCTCCAGGAACTGCGGCGGATCCATGCCCATACCCACGCCCGACGGCGTGCCGGTGAAGATGATGTCTCCGGGGAGCAGCTCGCAGATCGACGAGAGGTAGGTGACCAGGCGCGGGATGTCGTTGATCAGGTACGTCGTGCGGGCGTCCTGCATCATGACGCCGTTGATCGAGCACGTGAGACGTAGGTCCCACGGGTTGTCCAGCTCGTCGAGGGTGACCACCGCGGGGCCGACCGGCGCGAAGTTGCGATGCGACTTGCCCAGGTTGAATTGCGGGAAGCCGCCGGCGAACTGCCCGATCCGCTCGCTCACATCCTGGCCCACGGTGAAGCCGGCGATGTGGTCGGCGACGTCGGCGGCGGCGATGTTGCGCCCGGCGCGACCGATCACGACCACCAACTCCACCTCCCAGTCGCAGTTCCCGGGCACGAGCGGGATGTCGCAGTTGGGCGCGGCCACGCATGAGGGGAACTTGGTGAACACCAGCGGGTCGTCGGGCACCTCCATTCCCGACTCACCGGCGTGGTCGGCGTAGTTGAGGCCGATGCCGAACGCCTGCGGGGGGCGCGGGACCGGGCAGGTCAGTTCGCCGGCGCTGTAGGCGTCGCCGCCGTCGGGGGCGTTGCCGGCGGCCCACGCACCGAAGGCGTCCCAGTTGCCCAGGACCTGCATCGGGTCGGGCCCGAAGGCACCCCCCGAGGCCTCGGCGATGTCCCAGGCCCTGTCGCCTGCCAGACCCACTGCACGATGATTGATTGCTGCCATTCGCATGGCTACAGGTCTACCAGATCGGTCCCTGCTTCCACCCCGACCTGCGGTTCCGGCACCCGCAGCGGCGACCAGCACCAGGGTGGCGGCGGCAAGCCGGCCGCGGGTGCCGGCTCGACGGGTCCGGGCGGGGTGTTCGGAGCGGGCGGGATCTCCTCAGCGCGCAGCGATTGGATCTTGCGCCAGGCGGCGTCCTCCATCCACCGGCTGATCCGGCGCTGTCCCGCCAACTCGCAAAGCTCCTCGTAGAGGGCCAGGGTGACGGTGATCGTGAGTCGGTGCCGACGGGACACGAGGGAACCCTACGAGCCGGCGTCGCGACCGGCTCTCTGATTCCCAGATGTCGACGGATATTCACAACAACTCTGGGGATATCGGGGGGATCAACAGAGGATCTGGAGGCCAGGCTGCGTCCACATCGCCGCCCGGGCCATCCTCGCGGGTGCAGGCGGACACTCGAAGGACGGAAGGACCGAAGCCAGCAAGGAGCGTTGAACGACCATGATCCAGACGACCGTATTGGAGCGACCGCAAACCGTCCCGACCCACCCCGACATCGATCTCGTCGGACCGCTGGAAGCCTGTGAGATGCTCGTCGTCGATGAGGACGAGCTGCTCGAGTTGGTGAACGGCGACCGACTCTCCGCCTACCGCCTGGGCGGGCACATCAGATTCCGCGCCACCGAGGTGATGAGCCTCGCCCGGGTCTGCCTCTGAGGCAACGCGGGCCCAGAAGGGACGCGACGCCGGCACTCCAACTGTCACCAGGGCTCAGGCCTCGGCACGGTCCTCCAGCAACGCCGCCACGTCACGGCCGTTGGCCTGGCCCTTTGTGGCGCGCATCACCTGGCCCGTGAAGAACCCCTGCATCTTCTTGCGCTCCCTGTCGTCGCCGGTGCGGAGACGCTGCCACTCGGCGGGATGCTCGGCGATGATCCCGTCGACCACGGCCGCCAACTCGCCCGCGGCGACCGCTTCGAAGCCGGCGCGCCGGGCGACGACCGCCGGGCTCTCGCCACTGCGCACCATCTCCGCCAGCACCTCCTTCACCTGGTTGGAACTCAGCTCGGCGCGCGCCTCCATGCCGATCAACTCGGCCAGGCCCGGCGCCGTCAGCCGGCCGGTGCCATCGGCCAAATTCTGCTCCAAGTGCTTGAGCACCGCCGCCGGCGCCGCCCCGGCCTCGCCGGCGGCCAGCGCCAGTTCGTCCTGGCCGCGCTCGACCACCAGTGCCACCCGTGCCGGGAGCTGCCCGGTGGCGGCGGCCAGCCGGTGGCGGCGCTGGCGGGGCAGCAGCGGAAGCTCGGCGCGGATCTGCTCGATCCACGCCTCGTCGGGAACCAGCGGCACCAGATCGGGCTCGGGGAAGTAGCGGTAGTCGGTCGCCTCCTCCTTCGAGCGCAGCAGGGAGGTTCGCCCGGTGTCCTCGTTCCAGTGCCGGGTCTCCTGGGTGACCCGCTCGCCGGAACTCAGCAGGTCGATCTGGCGGCGCGACTCGTGTTCCACCGCCCGGCCGAGTGAGCGCAGCGAGTTCACGTTCTTGATCTCGCAGCGGGTGCCGAACTCGGCGGAGCCCAGCGGGCGCACCGAGACGTTGGCGTCCACCCGCAGGGAACCCTCCTCCATCTTGCCGTCGGAGGCACCGACGGCCAGCAGCGTCGCCCGCAACTCGGTGACGTATTCCCTGGCCTCGGCGGCCGACCGCAAGTCGGGATGGCTCACGATCTCCAGCAGTGGCACGCCGGCGCGGTTGTAGTCCACGAGCGACCAGGCGGCCTCGTCGATCCGCCCTCCCCCACCCACGTGAGTGGACTTCCCGGTGTCCTCCTCCAGGTGCGCTCGCACGATTCCCACCACCTTGCCCGACGGGAGCTCCAGGCTGCCGCCCACGTTGATCGGCCGGTCGTACTGGCTGATCTGGAAGTTCTTCGGCATGTCGGGGTAGTAGTAGTTCTTGCGGGCGAAGACCGACGGCCGCACTTCGGCGCCGAGGGCCAACCCCACCCTGATGGCCAGCTCCACCGCGTGGCGATTGAGGACGGGCAACGTGCCCGGCAACCCGAGACACACCGGATCGATTTGGGTGTTGGGTTCGCCGCCGAAGGCGTTGGGGCTGGCGCTGAACAGCTTGGTGCCGGTCAACAACTCGGCGTGGACCTCCAAGCCGATGACCGTCTCCCACTCGGTGCCCGCCGGCGCCCCCAATCCGGGGGAGCCGGCCTGCCAGACGATGTCGGCGCCGGCCCCGGGCCGATCGCTCACGGCTTCGCCTCCACTGGCTCGGTGGCGCCCTCCGGGGCCTGCGCGCCCGTCAGCAGGCGTTCCAGAGCAGCGGCGGCTCTGAACATGACGTGCTCCCCGAGGGCGGGCGCCAGAACCTGCACCCCCACCGGCAGGCCGTCGCTGCCGCTGCCGAACGGCACAGAGATGGCCGGGTGCCCGGCCAGGTTCGAGGCCACGGTGCAGACGTCGGAGAGGTACATGGCCAGCGGGTTGGCGGTGCGCTCGCCGAAACGGAACGCCACCGTCGGGGAGGTGGGAGCCAGCAGTACGTCGAACCGTTCGTAGGCTGCGGCGAAGTCGCGCACCACGAGGGTCCGGACCTTCTGCGCCTTGCCGTAGTAGGCGTCGTAGTACCCGGCGGAGAGGGCGAAGGTGCCGAGCATGATGCGCCGCTTCACCTCGTCGCCGAACCCCGCAGTCCGGGTGGCCACGTTCATGTCCACCGCCCCCGGCGCCGGCACCCGCAGGCCGTAGCGGACGCCGTCGTAGCGGGCGAGGTTGCTGGAGGCCTCGGCGGGGGCGATGAGGAAGTAGGCCGACAAACCGAAGACCGCCGCGGGAACGCTCACCTCGCCCACCTGGGCGCCCGCCGATGCCAGCGCCGTCGCCGCGGCGTCCAGCCGGGCCCGCACGTCACCGTCGATGCCGTCCCCGCAAAGTTCGCTGACGACGCCCACCCTCAGGCCGTCCACATCGCCGGCGAGGGCGCCGGTCAGGTCGCCGGCCGGCTCGGGGATGGACGTCGAGTCGAGCGGATCGTGGCCGGCGATGGCCGAATACAGCAGGGCGGCGTCGCCGACCGTGGACGCCATCGGGCCGATCTGATCGAGGGACGAGGCGAAGGCCACCAGGCCGTAGCGCGACACCCGCCCGTAGGTGGGCTTCATCCCCACGACCCCGCACAGCGAGGCGGGCTGGCGGATCGATCCGCCGGTGTCGCTGGCCAGCGCCAGCGGCGTGAGGCCTCCGGCGACCGCCGCGGCGCTACCACCGGAGGATCCGCCCGGCACCCGTTCGGGGTCGCACGGGTTGCGCGTGGGTCCGAATGCCGAGTTCTCCGTGGAGGAGCCCATGGCGAACTCGTCCATGTTGGTCTTGCCGACGATGACGGCCCCGGCGGCACCGAGCAGGTCCACGACGGTTGCGTCGTAGGGGGGGACCCAGCCTTCGAGGATGCGGGAGGAGCAGGTGGTCGGCACCCCGCGAGTGCAGATGTTGTCCTTCAGCGCCACCGGCACGCCGGCCAGGGGGCCGGGATCCTCCCCCGCCTCCACGGCTCTGTCGATGGCCCCGGCCCGGGCCAGTGCCGCCTCGGCGGTCACGGCGTTGAAAGCTCCGAGCTCCCCGGCGGCGTCGATGGCGGCGAGGGATTCCTCCACCGCGCTGATGGCGGAGCGATCGCCGGCGCGCACCGCTGAGGCGATGGCGGCCGCCGGCCCGGCGGCGCTCACGGCGACTCGCCCCGCACCGGGGGCACGCGGAATTGCCCGGCCTCGGTGTCGGGGGCCTGCGCCAGCACGTCGGCCCGATCCAGGCCCGGCCCGGGAACATCGTCTCGCAGCACGTTGGAGACCGGGTAGGGGTGCGAGGTGGCGGGCACGCCATCCAGGTCCAGGGCTTCCACGTCGGTGGCGTGGTCGAGCACGTCGCCGAGCTGTGAGGTGAACCGTTCCAGTTCCTCGGCACCGAGCTGCAGGCGGGCCAACCACGCCACATGCGCCACGTCGGCGCGGGAGATCCGATCGGCCATGGCTCGGACGCTACCCGCCGACCGCCACCACCAGATCAACGGTCGAACCGCGCGGCAGTTCGGGAAGCGCCTCGGCAATGGCGACGACAGAACCCTCCGTCGCCGTGGGATCCACCAGCGTCTGCACCCGGCCGACCCGGAGACCGATGGCGGAGAGCCGCAACCGGGCCTCTTCGACAGTCATCCCCACGACGTCGGCGGGGATGACGATGAGCGGCTCCCCGAGGTTCACCTGCACTTTGACGGCCTGTCCCTCGTCGAGCAGGCCGCCGGGTTCGGGCAGCTGCCCGACGACCTCGCCGGTCGCCGCTCCGGGGACGCGCACCTCCAGGCGGCGCACTTCCCAGCCCGAGTCGCTGAGGGTGTCCGAAGCCCGCGACCAGTCCATGCCGACCACGCCGGGGACCACATGAGCGGGGGTGTCGTCGCCGGGCGCGCTGAGTAGCACGAGGAGCACGCCGGCGGCGATGATCGCGACCGCAGCGGCCAGGCTCAGCGCAAGGCTGCGGATGCGGCGCGGCCTCAGTGTCGTGTCGACCTCATCCGGCTGGGGTGCATCCGGCTCCTCCTCCCACTCCTCGGCGCGCTGGAACGCCTCGTCGAGCCGGGTGGGCGGTGGGAACATCTCAGCGGTCGCCCGCAGCGCCAGCGCCAACTCGTCGGCCTCGAGGCGATTCTCGGGTCTCGCTGCCGATGCCTGCGCGAGCAGCGGCGCCAGCCGGGTTAGATGCCGGGCGGTGGCCGTCCCGGCGCCGGCCGGAACCACTGAGCGGCCGAGCCGGTTGATCGCCGGAGGCGGCACGGGCTGACCCGCCGTCGCCTCGGCCAGTACCACGGCAAGGCCGAACACATCGGCTGCGGCAGCCGCGGCGACCGGGTCCTCATCGGGCGCCTCGGATTCCCCGGCCTCGGTAGCTACCGCCTCTCCGGACTCGGCGGGTGGCGGCGACGCCTCGGCCTCGCCGCTGCGTGCGAGCTCCCCGGCTGGCGGGTCATCAACGATGGCGCCGGAGATGTCGTCCGTCTCATCCTCGGCAAGCGCCGGCGGGTGACTCGTTCCGTCCTCGAAGGTGCCCGCCCCGACGATGTCCTCGACGGGTTCACCGGCCTCGAGACCCCATTCGGCGTCGCCGACACCGTCGAGATCGGTCGGGGCCCCGAGGTCGTCGACCTCGATCGTCTCCGGGGCGTCGTAACGCGTCGCTTCGAAGGGTTGCACCGGGCGCCGCAGGAAGTCCACCCCCATCTCCGCCAGCCGGATCCTGCCGCGCACGTCGAGGGAGCAGCTGGCCGGGGTGATCGCCCCGTGGGTGACGCCGACCTGGCGGAGGCTGTGAAGCGTCTCGGCCGCCTGCAGACCGATCAGGAGCGTCTGGGAGGGAGTGAGAGCCGAACCGGACTCGATGAGTCGCTGCAGGCGCATCTGCGGGACCGGGTAGACCAGGTAGGGCACGGGATCCAGCTGCCAGTCCAGCAGCGGCAGGACGTGAAGATGCCGCAGGTTGCGCAACTCCTCGAGCCAGGCCGCAACTTCATCGGGATCGGCCACCGCCTCGGCATCGAGGAAGATCACCTCGACGTCCTGGTCGTCGTCCCCGTCCCACGCCCGGTAGGTCCTCCCGAGGCGGCTCTCGCCCAGGTAGTCGCCGATCTGGTAGCGGCCCGCCATCGGCGCGGGCTCCCAGGCCACCTCGGCGAGTTCGCCCTCGGGAACTCCGGCCGGTTCCTCGGGAACGCCGTCGCCTGCGTTGTCCTGGCTGGGCTCGCCGGCTCCGGTGTCCACGAGGTCGAGATTACCGCCGCGGCTGGCGAGCGGACCGCCTCTAGCCTGACCTGTGTGGCCCTGAGCTCACGCCGCCAGGCACTCATCGCCGCCCTCATCGCCACCGCGGGGATCGCCTCGATCACCGCCGCCGTGCTGGTGCGCGACGGCGACAGCGGCCCTCCGGTGGATTCCCGTGTCGAAGAGTTGATCCCGGAGCCGGACAGCGATGTGCTGGCACAACAGGCCTTCGGGCTCGACCTGACCGACACCCCGCGGTACGTCATCGAGCTGTACCTGAACGGCGAGAGGTTGCCTGAGAACGAGGCCGTGCAGGCCACGTCGGTGAATCGCGTCGTGTACCAGCCGGGCCGGGATCGAGCCGTTGAGAAGCTGCGCGCCGGCGAGAACTGCGCCCGGGCGGTCTTCTACCCGTTCGCCGAAGGCTCCGCCTCGCCCCGCCGGGGCGAGGTCCGCTGGTGCTTCAGAGCCGCCTGACCCGCCTGGCCCAGCCTCTCGCCGCCGCGGCGTTCCGCTAGCCCGTTCCCTCCGGAGCTGCGGCGGACGGCAGCTCGCCGGTGGCCAGGAGGTGCTCGAAGGCGCTCTCGTCGAGGATCGGGACACCGAGGTTCTCGGCCCTCGTGAGCTTGGAGGCGCCCGGCGCGGCGCCGGCCACGACCGCCGTGGTGCTGCCGGAGACGCTGCCGGGTGAGCGCCCGCCGCGGGCGGTGATGGCGGCGGTTGCGGCCTCGCGGCTGTAGTTCTCCAGGGTGCCGGTGACCACGACCGCCTTGCCCTCCAGCGTCGCCGGCAGGGCATCATCGGTGTCGGCAGGCACCGGGCCGGCAAAGTTCACCCCGGCGGCGCGCAGCTTCGCGACAACAGCGAGGTTGTCCTCGTCATCGAAGAAGGCCCGCACGCTGGCGGCGATGGTTGGCCCCACTCCGGGCACCTCGGCCAGCTGGTCGGCCGGCGCGGCGATGACGGAGTCCAGATCCTCGAACGCACCAGCCAGCAGCTCCCCCACCGCCCCGCCGAGGTGGCGGATATTCAGTCCGAACAGCAGGCGGGCCAGCGAGCGCTCCTTGGAGGCCGCGATGCCGGCCACCAGGTTGCGGGCCTTCTTGGGGCCGAAGTTCTCCAGTGAGACGACATCCGCCTCCTCCAGGGCGTACACGTCGGCGACGTCGACGATCAGCCCCTCGCGGATGAGCAGCCGTACGTTCTTCTCGCCGAGCCCCTCGATGTCCATGGCGCCCCGCGAGGCGAAGTGCTCGATGCCGCCGGCCTGCTGCGCGGGACAGTGCGGGTGACGGCAGTGGTGCGCCGCGTCGCCCTCCTCACGCACCAGCGGTGCGCGGTTGGGGCAGGGGCAGACCTCCGGGAACACCCACTCGGGCAGGCCTTCAGGGCGCTCGGACAGCACGGGGCGCAGGACCTCGGGTATCACGTCGCCGGCCTTGCGGACAACCACGATGTCGCCGGGGCGCACGTCCTTGGCCCGTACCTGATCCTCGTTGTGGAGCGTGGCCATCTGTACCGTGGAGCCGCCCACGAAGACCGGCTTCAGCACCGCGAACGGCGTGGCCTTGCCCTTCCCGCCGATGGAGACCTGGATCTCCCGCAGCCTGGTGCTGCGCTCCTCGGGCGGAAACTTGTAGGCCACCGCCCAGCGCGGGTGATGACTGGTGACGCCCAGCTCCGCCTGGCGCCCGAAGTCGTCCACCTTGACCACCACACCGTCGGTTTCGTAGTCCTGGGCGTGACGCTGTTGCTCGGCCCTCAACACATATGTCTCGACAGCAGCTAGGTCCTCGATACGACGCCAGGCGTCGTTGATGGGGAGTCCCAGGTCGGCCAGGAACTCCAGCGTCTCGCTGTGGCGCGCGAAGGTCGGACCGCCGACCACGGTGCCGAGTTGGTAGCACCACCAACTCAACTCCCGCTGGGCCGTGACGGCCGGATCCTTCTGGCGCAGCGACCCGGCGGCGGTGTTGCGCGGGTTGGCGTAGCGAGCCTCGCCGGCGGCCTCCCGCGCCGCGTTGAGCCGCTCGAACGCCGGGATCGCCATGTACACCTCGCCGCGCACCTCCAGCACCTCCGGCGCCCCGGCTCCTAGCCGGGGTGGCACGTCGCCGATGGTGGCCACGTTGTGGGTGACGTCCTCCCCGACCCGGCCGTCGCCCCTGGTGGCCGCCCGTACCAGGCGGCCTCCCTCGTAACGCACCGAGATGGCCAGACCGTCGAACTTCAGCTCGCAGACGTAGGGGCCGGCGGGACCGTCCAGACGAGACGTGGCCCGTGCAGCCCAGGCCCGCAACTCCTCGAGGTCGAAGGCGTTGTCGAGCGACATCATCGGCACGTCGTGGGCGACAGGGGCGAACAACCCCGACGGCGGGGCGCCGACGGTGGCGGTTGGCGAGTCGGGCTCGGCCAGTTCGGGATGGCGCTCCTCGAGTCCCCGCAACTCGGCCACCAGGGTGTCGTAGTCGGCGTCGGGGATCTCCGGAGCATCCTGCCGGTGGTAGAGCTCGGCATGGTGACGCACCAGCCGGCGCAACTCGGTCACCCTGCCCCGCACATCAGCCGGCGGGGCCTGCGCGTCGTCAGAAGGCGGCCGGACCTCACTCACCACCCCGAACTGTACCGACGCCCTGCGACACGGTTGTTGCCCGCCCGGCGGAGCTCCCCGGTCGGGTACGACGGCCGGCGCAATCCGGGTGATTCCACGGCAAGGGAACACCGGACGTGCACCCCGGCCCAAGAAAGCCGATGAACTAACATCGAAAGAATGAATCGTCGCATGATTTCGGTGCTTATCGGGATAATCTTGCTGGCGTCCGCCTGCGGGAACGGGGACGAGGCGGAACCCGCCCTCTCAGGGCCATCTGCCGAGTCGGGCACGCCCACGACCACCGCCGGGGGACCCACCGACGACGGGGACGCGGCGAGCGCCGAACCGCCCGCACCGGACAAGCCGGCCGGTGACCCCGCAGACGAGGCCGCGGCCCTCGAGGAGACGTCCGCCGCCGAGACCGCCGGGACCCAATCGGAGGTTGCCGCCGAGGACCGCCCCGGAGGCGAGCTGATCCTGGCCGTGGAGCAGTGGCCCGAGTGTCTCAACCCGGTGACCTCCTGCGCCAACTCCACCTGGATGATCTGGTCGGTGGCCACGCATCTCCTGCCGTCACTGATGGAGCTGGACCCCGACAACGCCTACCGGCCCTCCCCCACCCTCCTTGAAGAACCGACCCTGGAGAACGGCGGGCTGGCCGTCGGCGACGACGGAACCTTCACGCTCACGTACCGCCTCAACCCCGAGGCCGTCTGGAGCGACGGCACGCCGTTCACCAGCACCGACGTGTGGTTCACCTGGCGGGCCCGCCTCGACACCGACGGCACGCTCAGCACCATCGGCTACGAACTCATCAGCGACATCGACACCAGCGACCCGCACGCGGCGGTCGTGACCTTCCCCGAGCCCTATGCCCCCTGGCGCGACCTGTTCGGTTTCGTGCTGCCGGCCCATGCCCTCGGCCCCGACACCAATATCGCCGGCCAGTGGAATGACCACATCCCGGTCTCGGGCGGGCCGTGGCTGCAACAGTCCTGGAGCCAGGACCAGCACGTGCTCGTCCCCAACGACAACTACTGGGTACCCGAGCGCCGGCCGCTGGTCGACCGGGTCGTGATGGTGCCCCGCGAGGACACCGACTCCGAGGTTGTGGCTCTGCAGACCGGTGAGGTCATGGCGGCGTTTCCCCAGCCGTTCCCCGGCGCGGTGCAGCGCCTCACCGGCGACCTGACCTTCGTGGGCGGCGGCGGCACGTACCTGGAGGGGCTCTGGATCAACCAGAACGCCCCCGACCGCCGCTTCGAGGTCACCAAGAACGTCCGCCAGGCCGTGGCTTACGCACTGGATCGTCAACTCATCGCCGAGGTGGCCCTCGGCTCCATCATCGAGGACCCGCTGGTTCTGCAGTGCGCCGGCTGGAATCCCACCGTCGGCGAATGGTGCAAGGACGACTTCACCCACTACTCCCAGAACCTCGAGAAGGTGACCGAGCTGCTGAGTGGCGAGGGTTGGAGCCGGCCCGACCCCAGCGGCCTGTGGGTCAACGCCGACGGCACAGAGTTGGTCCTGCAGTGGAACACGGTGGCGGGCAACAAGCGGCGGGAGGACGTTCAGGCCCTGGTCAGCGAGATGACCGCACCCTTCGGGATCGGGTGGGAGATCATCAACTACGACGCCGGCGAGCTGTTCCAGAACCGCCTGCCGGTCATGAACTTCGGGCCCGTGGCCCTCTACGCCAGCGGCACCTCCCCCGACCCGTCCGTGCAGACGATCTACGACATCGAGGGCATCCCGACCGAGGCCAACGGCTTCACCGGCCAGAACTTCACCGCCTACGCCAGCCAGGAGGCCAGCGATCTGGCCGCCGACATCGACCGGCAGGTGGATGCCGAGGCGCGGCTGGCACTGGTGCACGAACTCGGGGCGATCCTCGCAGAGGACGTTCCCTGGATCCCGCTCTACCTGCTGCCGAACCTGCTGGTCTGGAACAGTTCGCTCGTCGAGGGTCCGGGCGCCTACACGTTCAGTGTCTACGGCGGCTTCAAGGACATCTACGACTGGCGGGTCATCGGCTGATCGCCCGGACGGTTCGAACGAGATGCAACGGGAGTGCCCGGGATAACGAATAGCGTTCTGACCGTGAGATTCAGAACCTGGGCCAGGATTCCTATCTGCATCGCCCTTCTGGCCGTCGCCTGCACCGGCGACGATTCCGGCGACTCCGGCACCGGCGCCACCGCCACCACGGACGAGGCCCCGGAGAGGGCGGGCGCTGGGGCTGCCGACACCACGGCCGCCGAATCACCCCCAACCCCGGCCGATAACGCCGAGAGCGATGCCGCCGCACCGGCGCCCGGCGAGGCCGGCGGCGGCGAGTTGATCCTGGCGGTGGAGCAGTGGCCGGAATGCCTGAACCCCATCACCTCGTGCGCCAACGCCTCCTGGACTCTCTGGTCGGTCACCACGCACGTGTTGCCGCGGCTCATGGAGCTGGACCTGCAGAACAACTACCAGTCCTCGCCCACGCTGCTCGAGGAGCCGACGTCCGCCAACGGCGGGCTGGCCGTGGCCGGCGACGGCACCTTCACGCTCACCTTCCGCCTGCATCCCGAGGCGGTCTGGAGCGACGGCACGCCGATCACCAGTGACGACGTGCGGTTCACCTGGCGGGCCCGCCTGGACACCGATGGCACCCTCGACACCGACGGCTACGAACTGATCACCGGCATCGACATCAGCGACCCCAAGGTGGCCGTGGTGACCTTCAGCCAACCCTATGCCCCTTGGCGCGACCTCTTCGATCCGCTGCTGCCGGCCCACCACCTCGGCCCCGAGACCAACGTGGCCAACACCTGGAACGACTCGATCCCCATATCCGGCGGGCCGTGGCTGCAACAGTCCTGGAGCCAGGAGCAGCACGTCCTCGTACCCAACGACCTCTACTGGGATGACGACCGCAAGCCGCTGGTGGACCGAGTCGTGATGGTGCCCCGCGAGGACACTGACTCCGAGGTGGTGGCCCTGCAGACCGGTGAGGTCATGGCCGCCTCGCCGCAGCCGTTTCCCGGCGCGGCGGAGCGTCTCGGCGGCGACCTGACGTTCGTGGGCGGGGGCGGCACCTTCATCGAGGGGCTCTGGATCAACCAGAACGCCCCCGACCGCCGCTTCGAGATCACCCGGAACATCCGCCAGGCCGTGGCCTACTCGCTGGACCGCGAGTTGATCGCGGATGTGGCACTGGGCTCCATCATCGAGGACCCCCAGGTGTTGCAATGCGCCGGCTGGAGCCCCGCCGTCGGCGAATGGTGCGCCGACGATTTCGCCCACTACGGCCAGGACCTCGGCAAGGTCACCGAGCTGCTGAGTGCCGAGGGCTGGAGCCGGCCCGACCCCGACGGCCTGTGGGTGAACCCCGACGGCACCGAGTTGGTGCTGCAGTGGAACACCGTGGCGGGCAACAAGCGGCGCGAGGACGTGCAGGCCCTGGTCAGCGAGATGACCGCACCCTTCGGCATCGGCTGGGAGATCATCAACTACGACCCCGGTGAACTGTTCCAGAACCGCTTGCCGGCCCTGAACTTCGGGCCGGTGGCGCTCTTCGCCAACAGCACCTCGCCGGATCCAACCGTGTTCCGGCTCTACGACATCGACGGCATCCCCAGCGAGGCCAACGGCTTCAGCGGCCAGAACTTCACGGCCTACGCCAGCCAGGAGGCCAGCGACCTGGCCGCCGCCATCGACCGGGAGGTGGACGCCTCCGCCCGCCTGGCGCTGGTGCGCCAACTCGGAGAGCTGCTGGCAACCGACGTGCCGTGGATCCCGCTTTACGTGCTGCCCAATCTGGTGGTCTGGAACAGCACCGTCGTGGAGGGCGCCGGGAACGCGCTGTTCAGCGCCTACGGCGGCTTCGCCGACATGTACGACTGGCGCGTCATCGGCTGAGCCGGTGACCGCGCCGCAGCCGCCGCCAGAGCGGGAATCCCTGCAGGCACATCCCGGGAATCGGCCGTGATCGGCTACGCCCTGCGCCGCCTGGCCATCACCCTGCCGGTGCTGGTGGTCATCTCCTTCGGCACGTTCTGGGCGGCCGGGCAGATCTCGAGTCCCTCCGCCCAGCTCACGCTCAACCCGCGGATCAGCCCCGAGGCCAAACAGGCCTACATCGAGTTGCTGGGACTCGACCAGCCGCTGCACGTGCAGTACGGCAAGTGGCTGGGGAACTTCGTGTCCGGCGACTTCGGCACCTCGCTGGTGCGCAACGGCCAGGACGTCTGGCCGTTCGTGGAGCGGGCACTGGCCAACACGCTGCTGCTGGTGGCCGCCGCGGTGAGCCTGTCGCTGCTGATCGGCCTGGCAGTGGGGACCGTCTCGGCCATCCGCCGCGGCTCGCTGTGGGACTACGGCTCGGTGACCGTGTCGTTCCTGGGCATCTCGATCCCGGTGTTCTGGCTGGGGCTGATGCTGCAGCTGTTCTTCGGGCTGTACCTGGCCAACTGGCTCGGGGTCGGCCCGCCGCTGCTGCCCACCGCCGGCATCTACTCGCCCGGGCAGCAGGGCTTCGACCTTGTTGACCGAGTGCGCCACCTGGTGCTGCCCACAATGGCGCTGTCACTGCAACTGGTGGCGGTGTACAGCCGCTACATGCGGGCCTCGATGCTCGAGGTGATGAGCGCCGACTACATCCGCACCGCCCGCTCCAAGGGCCTGCGGGAAAGCCGGGTGGTGGTGCGCCACGGCATGCGCTCGGCGCTCGTGCCGGTCACCACGCAGGCCGCCATCGACATCGGCCAACTCGTGGGCGGGCTGATCGTCACCGAGCGGGTGTTCCAGTACCCGGGGATGGGGCTGCTGTTCCTGGAGTCGCTCGAAGGAGGCGACTACACGATCCTGCTGCCCACAGTGATGATCACCGCGGTGGCGGTGTTCTCCCTGAATCTCGTCGCCGACCTGCTGTACGGCGTGCTCGACCCGCGGGTTCGGCTGGGGCGGGGACGAAGGCCGGTGCGGCGTGGCTGAGCGAGCCGGAACGGGCGCTTCCCCCGGCGGCGAGATGGAGTCGCTCGCCAGCGAGAAGCCGATCAGCCCGTGGCGCCTGGCCCTGCGCCGCTTCGGGCGGCGGCGTCCCGCCGTCATCTCCTCTCTGGTTCTCGCGGTGATCGTCGTCGGCGCCGTGTTCGCGGACTGGATCGCCCCATTCGGGGCGGTGGAGCAGAACCTGGACGACATCCTCCAGAGCCCCGACGGCACCTACCTGCTGGGAACAGACACCCTCGGTCGCGACAACCTCAGCCGCATCCTCCACGGGGGACGCGTCTCGCTGCTGGTCGGGGTCATGGTGGCGCTCATCGCCGGCGGGGTCGGCACGACTGTGGGCCTCCTGGCCGGGTACTACGGCGGACTGATCGACGCCATCCTGATGCGCCTCACCGACACGCTGCTGGCGCTGCCGGGGCTGATGGTGGTGATCATCGCCGCCCGCCTGCTCGGCGACGGGGTGTGGGATGTGGTGCTGGTGCTGTCGGGCATCGCCTGGATGACACTGGCCCGCATCGTCCGGGGCAAGGTGCTGACGCTCAAGGAGCAGGAGTTCGTGGAGGCCGCTCGGGCGCTCGGCGTGCCCGCACGGCAGATCATGCGCCGCCATCTGCTGCCGAACCTGGTGGGCGAGATCACCGTGACCGCGTCCCTCACGGTGGCCGCCGCGATCCTGGCCGAGTCCACGCTCAGCTTCCTGGGCCTCGGCGTCAGCCCCACCCACACCGCCACGTGGGGGAACATGCTGGGCGGCAACGAGGGGTTCGTCATCACGGCGCCCTGGCTGGTCTGGGCGCCGGGGCTGGCGATCGTCATCACGGCTCTGTGCGTCAACTTCATCGGTGACGGGCTGCGCGACTCGCTCGACCCCACCCAGGAGAACCTGTGAGCGCGGCGATCGGCTCGGGCGCGCCGGCGGGCTCGGCGACCGCACCGCTGCTGTCGGTTCGCGACCTGCGCACCGAGATCGACACCGAGAACGGCACGGTGACCGCCGCCGACGGCGTCAGCTTCGACCTGCACGGCAATGAGGTGCTGGCCGTCGTGGGTGAGTCGGGTTGCGGCAAGACGATGCTGGCACTGTCCATCCTGGGGCTGCTGCCGCGGCGCACCGGCCGCATCACCGCCGGGCAGGTGCTGTTCCGCGGCGAGGATCTCGCCCAGGCCACCCCCGAGCGCCTGCGGGAGATCAGGGGCGCGGAGATCGCCATGATCTTCCAGGACGCTCTCACCGGACTGCACCCGCTGCGGCGCGTCGGCGACCAGATAGTCGAGATGATCCGCGCCCACGAGCGCGTACCCCGCGCTCTGGCCAAGCGCCGGGCGGTCGATCTGCTGGACCTCGTGGGAATCCCGGCGCCGGATCGCCGCGTCCACTCGTTCCCACACGAACTCTCCGGCGGGATGCGCCAGCGGGTCATGATCGCGATGGCCGTGGCACTGGACCCCCAGGTGCTCATCGCCGACGAGCCGACCACGGCCCTCGATGTGACCGTGCAGGCGCAGGTGCTGGAGACCCTTGCCAGGATCAGCGGTGACCTCAACGGCTCGATCCTGCTGATCACCCACGACTTCGGCGTGGTGGCCGGTTTCGCCGACCGGGTGGCGGTCATGTACGCCGGGCGGCTCGTGGAACAGGGACCCGTGGCTGAGGTGTACCGCCGCCCCCGCCACCCCTACACAGCCGGTCTGCTTGTCTCCATGCCCCGCATCGACGACGAACCCGGGCGTCTCGAGCGCATCGCCGGCACGCCACCCAATCTCGTGTCGCCCCCTCCGGGCTGTCGGTTCGCGCCGCGTTGCAGCCTCGCCGGCGACATCTGCAGGGAAGTGCCGCCGGAGATGCGGCTCTGGCCACCCGACGGCGCGGTGACCGTGGCCTGCCACCGCGCCGAGCAGGTCGGAGAAGGCTGAGCGATGGCCGGCCCGCCCTTCCCGCAACATGCCGCCGCCTACGGTGATCCCGGCGAAGGTAGGAATCCAGGCTCCGTTCCCACGTCGCTGCTGGCCGTGGAGGGGCTGGCCAAGCACTTCAGCACGCGGCGGGCAACCCTGAAGGCCGTTGACGGGGTCTCGTTCACGCTCGAGGAGGGGCGCAGCCTGGGCCTCGTCGGTGAGTCGGGCTGCGGCAAATCCACGACGGCGCGGCTGATCCTGCGCCTCCTGAAGCCGACCGCCGGCTCGGTCCGTTTCCGGGGCCGCGAACTCACCGCCCTTTCCCAGGCCGAAATGCGCAGGGTGCGCAGCCAGTTGGGAATCGTCTTCCAGGATCCCTACGCCAGTCTGAACCCCCGCATGACTCTCCGGAACATCGTGGCCGAGGGGCTGCGCGTGTGGCACCCGGAGGCCGACCTCGATCGCCGGGTCGCCGAACTGCTGGAGCTGGTGGGTCTGCCCGCCCGTTTCGGCCGCCGCTACCCCCACGAGCTCTCCGGTGGGCAGCGCCAGCGGGTGGCCATCGCCCGGGCGCTGGCGCCGGGGCCGTCGCTGTTGATCTGCGATGAGCCGGTCTCGGCGCTGGACGTGTCCGTGCAGGCGCAGATCCTCAACCTGCTCGCCGACCTGCAGTACGAACTGCGGCTCACGATCCTGTTCATCTCACACGACCTGGCGGTGGTGCGGCACGTCTGCGAGCGGGTGGCGGTCATGCATCTGGGGCGGATCGTGGAGATCGGCACCCGGGCGCAGGTCTATGACAACCCCCGCCACCCCTATACCGCGGCGCTGCTGTCGGCGGTGCCGGTGCCCGACCCGGCGCGCCGCCACGACGGCAGGCGGGTGCAGCTCGCCGGCGAGATCCCCAGCCCGCTGGACCCGCCGTCGGGTTGCACGTTCCGCACGCGCTGTCGCCACGCCGCCGAGCGCTGCGCAGTCGAGGATCCCGAGCTGGCCCTGCGCGGCGTGGACCACCCCGTGGCCTGCCATTTCGCCGCCGATCTGCCGCTCGTCCCGCAGCCGTAGCAGGCTGGTGCGGTGAACCGAGGCTCGGAGCGACCCGTGAACATCCCCGTCCGCCGGTCCGACGCTTCCGGGGCTGCAACGACGACGGGGAAACTCTGGCTGGCCGGGCTGCGGGCGCTTTGGGCATCGCTTCCCTGGAGTGCCGGCTGGCTCCTGAGCGAGGCACTGGAGGGCACGTCGGCAAGGTTCGCGGGGGTGGCCGGCGGTGGCGCGTGGGCGTTCTGGGCGCTGGGGCTCACCGCTCTGCTGGTGCCCCACACCGTGTCACTCACGGCGCTGCGGATCCTGGCGCCGGGGGTGTTGGCGACGGTTGCCTGGGCGGCGGCAGTGACCGGCGCCACCGGGGCGGCGGCAGTTGGTCTGGCCTGTGGCGCGGCGGTGGCCGTCGGCGCCCTGTCGCCGCTGGTGGGCGACCGGTTCATCGACGCCACCAGCTACGGCTACGAGCGCCGCCTGGCACTGCGGGCCCCGGCGGCCGTGCTGGTCGGCGTGCTGGCGCCGACCTGGGCGCTGACGCTGGGCGGGATGGCGGCAGGACCGCTGCTGTGGTCGGCCGGACACACCGTGCTGGGCCCACTCGTCACCGCCGGAGGTTGGCTGATCGCCCTGGCGGGAATGCGCGCCCTGCACGGCCTGGCCCGGCGCTGGCTGGTCTATGTTCCGGCGGGTCTTGTGCTGCACGACCGGATGACCCTGGCGGAGCCCACGCTGTTCCGCCGGGCCATGATCGCGGGGTTCGGTCCGGCACCGGCCGGCAGCGACGCCCGCGATCTCACCGCAGGCGCCGGGGGCCTGCTGTTCGAGTTGCGCCTCGCCGAGCCGGTGACCCTCACGCCGGCCCGCTCCGGCGGCAAACCCGAGAAGATCCAGGCCCTGCTGGTGGCGCCCACCCGCCCGGCGGCCACACTTGCGGAGGCACGCCGGCGCCGAATCGCCACGACACTCGATTGATCCGGGGCCCTCAGGTGATCCGGGGCGCTCAGGCGGCGATCCCGCCCCCGAGCACCTCCGGACCCTCGTAGAACACCACGCTCTGGCCGGGTGCCACCCGCCGCTGCGGCGCCCGCCAGCGCACCCGGGTGCCGTCGAGGGTCGCCGGGCGAGGGGCGCCATGGGCACTGGTCTGCACCAGCACCGGGCCCTGAGCCGGCTCCGCCGCCCAGGTCACATCGCGCACGTCCTGGTGATCACTGAGCAGGTCGCCCCGGTCCCCGACGGTCACCACACCGGCCGCCACATCCGCATCCACCACGTAGACGGGTTGCTCCAGCCCGCCCACGCCCAGACCCTTGCGCTGGCCCAGCGTCACCAACTGCACGGCGGGCACCTCGCCGAGCCGGCGACCGCCGGTGTCCACGACGGTTGCGGGGGTCGTCTCGAGGCGATCGGCCAGGAACTCCCGCCGGGCGCCCCGGCGAATGAAGCACACGTCGACACTGTCGGGCTTGGCGGCCGTGCGCAGCCCCAGATCGCCCGCCAGCGCCCGCACCCGACCCTTGGTGATGTGTCCGACGGGCAGCAGCACCCTGGCGAGGGCCTCCTGACTCAGCATGTAGAGCACGTAGGACTGGTCCTTGGCGGCGTCGGTGCCACGCGCCAGGCGGCGGATGCCGTCGGAACGCCGGACGACGCGGGCGTGATGGCCGGTCGCCACCGCGTCGAAGCCCAGTGCCTCGGCCCGCCGCAGCAACCTGTCGAACTTGATGTGGCGGTTGCACTCCACGCACGGGTTGGGAGTGCGTCCGGCGGCATGGTCGGCCACGTACGGGCCCACGACCCTGGCGGAGAAGTCCTCGCCGAAGTTGAAGACGTGATGATCGATGCCCAGGGCGTCGGCCACCCGGCGGGCGTCGATCACGTCTGAGACCGAGCAGCAGCCGGTGTCCGACGGCCCACCCCACAGCTTCATGGTCACGCCGACCACCTCGTGGCCGTCCTGAGCCAGCAGCGCCGCCGCCACCGAGGAGTCCACACCCCCCGACATCGCCGCCAGCACCTGCATCAGCCGAACCCCGCCGTACCGGCTACGCCACCGCCCGGCGCAGCTGGGCGATCGCGGGAGGCAGCACCGCCAGCGCTGTCTCCACGTCAGCCTCGCTGCTGGCGGCGCCCAGTGACAGGCGCAGCGAGCCTCGGGCCAGTGAACGCGGGTAACCCATGGCAGCCAGCACGTGAGAAGGGTGTTCGGCACCGCTGGCGCACGACGACGCCGCTGAGGCGTAGACCCCGTCCCGCTCGGCCAGGAACAGCAGAGCCTCACTCTCGACACCCTCGAAACACAGGTGACACGACCCCGCAACCTTCGCTGAGCGGTCCACCGGTGCGCCGGTGCCGGAAGCCGGCTGCACACCCGACTCGGTGACGCCGCCGTCGGCGTCCCGCAGTCCGTCGGCGAGACGGTCGCGCAACCCGCCGACCCGCTCCACGACCTCGGCGCGCCGGGCCACGGTGACCTGCGCCGCCCGGCCCATGCCGACGATGCCGGCCACGTTGGGCGTACCGCCGCGGCGCTCGGCCTCCTGGCCGCCGCCCACGATCTGGGCCTGCAGCTCCACGCCGTCTCGCACCACCAGGGCGCCCACACCCTTGGGGCCGCCGAACTTGTGAGCGCTCACCGAGACGAGGTCGGCCGGCGCCGCCCGGTTCGCCACGTCCAACCAGGGGAAGGCCTGCACGGCGTCGGTGTGCAGCAGCGCTCCCGGAGCGTGGCGCGCCATCACCTCGGCCACCTCCTCCAGCGACCACACCACGCCGGTCTCGTTGTTGGCCAGCATCACCGACACCAGGCGCACGTCGCCGTCCAGCGCCGCGGCGAGGGCCTCGAGGTCGAGCATCCCATCCCGGTCCACACCCACGATGCGCCCACCCAGCTGCTCCACGGGGCGCAATACCGCCGGATGCTCCACAGCGCTGCAGACGACGGCGCCCGAGGCGGCGGCGCCGAATATCGCCAGGTTGTCGGCCTCGGTGCCGCTGCCGCAGAACACGATCTCGCCCGGCCGGGCGCCGAGCGCCTCGGCCAGGATGTCGCGGGCGTCGTCGGTGGCCCGCCGGGCGTCACGAGCCATGCGATGCGCCCCGGTGGGGTTGGCGTAGCAGCCCTCGAAGAACCCCGCCATCGCATCGACGACCTCGGGGTGCATCGGCGTCGAGGCGGCATGGTCCAAGTAGGCGACGGCCATGTCCCCAGGCTAGGGCGCTCTCCCAGGCGGGTCGCGCCGCTGTCGGCCCGGCCCGCCGGGCCGGGCGTTGCATTCGCTCCGGGGCCCGACAGGCTGGAGGCGTGGAGGACTACCACCCCCGCAGCTACGGCGAGGCGTTCGCCGACGTCTACGACGAGTGGTACTCCGACGTCACCGACACGGCGGCGTGCGTGGCTGCGGTCACCCGGCTGGCCGGCGGTGGACCTGTGCTGGAGATGGGAGCGGGCACGGGACGCCTGGCGCTGCCCCTGGCCGCCGCCGGAGCACACGTGTGGGCTCTGGACGCCTCCCGGGCAATGCTCGCCGCCCTGGCCGCCAAGCCCGGCGCAGCGCGGGTACGACCGGTGCTCGGCGACATGGCCCATCCTCCCTTCCGGCCGGGTGCCGGCTTCGCGGTCGTGCTGTGCGCCTTCAACTCCCTGTTCAACCTGCCCGACGCCGCCGAGCAGCGTCTCTGCCTGCAAGCAGCGGCGTCCCTGCTGGCCCCCGGCGGGCGGCTGATCGTGGAGACCTCGCTTCCCGGAGCCGGCCACGAACCCGCCGAACAGTTCGGCGGGGAAGCCGGGGACTTCCAGGTCGACGGTGTGGACGTGCGGGCCATCGAGACCGACCGGGTGGTGCTGAGCGCCTGGCAGCACGACCCGCTGAGCCAGAACATCCGTGGTCAGATGATCGACATCGGCTCCGGCGGCATCCGGCTGCGCCCCTGGCTGCTGCACTACCGCACCCCCGCCCAGCTCGACGCCACCGCTCGTGACGCAGGGCTGGAACTGCTCGACCGCTGGGCGGATTGGCAGGGCGACAAGTTCGATCCGATCCTCTCGACCGAGCAGATCGTCATCTACGGGCGCCGCAGATGAGGCTGCGGGTCGAGACCACGATCGCCGCCTCACCTGAGACGGTCTGGGCGCACCTGGAGGACATCGCCTCGCATGTCGAGTGGATGGCCGACGCCGTCGGCATCGACTTCCTGACCGCCGAGCGCCGGGGCACCGGCACGCGCTTCACCTGCCGGACCCGGGTGGGGCCGCTGCAAACCGCCGACGTCATGGAGATCACCGAGTGGTCGCCGCCGAACCACATGGGGGTGCGCCACACGGGAGCCGTCTCGGGCGAGGGGCGCTTCGAGTTGCGAGCCGACGCGCCGGGCGGCGAGTCCACCAGGATGGTGTGGCACGAGAGCCTGCGATTCCCGTGGTGGCTGGGCGGGCCGCTCGGGGCCCTTCCGGCGCGCCCGGTGCTGCGGCGAATCTGGCGGGGCAACCTCGGGCGCCTCAAGGCCCGCGTGGAGGACGCCACCGGCCACTAGTGGGCTCTGGAGGCCTCAGACGAGGGGGTCGATCCAGGTTGTGGCCGCCAGCAGACTGGTGAAGAAGAACAGCCCGGCGAGTCCGATTCCCGCCGTCGAGGCCAACCAGCGCGGCACGCGGCCCCTGCGATCGGGAGCCAGCAGGACCCAGCTGGCCAGCAGGCCGCCCGCGAGGCCGCCGATGTGGCCGCCGATGGAGATGTTCGGTATCAGGAACGTGGTGAGAAGGTTCAGCACCAGCAGCCCCATCACCCCTGAGTCACGCGCCCGCCGACCCGTGGCCCTCGAGGCCATGAGGTGCGCCCCCATGAGGCCGAACACCACCCCCGAGGCTCCGATCGTGAGCGCCCGCGGCGACGCCAGCAGGGCACCGAGGGAGCCCGCCAGGAGGGCCGCCAGGTACAGCACGGCGAACCGCACGACGCCCAGGCGTCTCTCCAGCGGCGCTCCCAGCAGACCCAGCAGCAGCACATTGAAACCCACGTGGAGGATGTTGGCGTGCAGGAACCCGCTGGTGAACAGGCGCCACCACTCCCCGCCGACATCGATTGCCGGCCCCCACAGGGCCCCGTTCTCCATGATGTTTCCCAGGCCGCTCCACGGCGAGCGATTGGTGGCGGCCGAGACGACGAACAGCACCAGGTTGGCGGCTACCAGAAGGCCGGTCAGCACGGCGGGGCGCTTGGCGAGTTCGAAGGCTGCCTGGCCGGAAACGACGGCCGGCTGCATGCGGCGGCGCCTCGGGGCGGCTCCGGATCGGCCGCCGGCGACTCCGACCACCCTCGCCCGTCGGGCCGCCGCCAGGCAGTCGGGGCAGTGGAACCCGACCGGGGCGATGATCTGGCAGGCGGGGCAGATCGGCCGCTCGCAACGCTGGCATCGCACCCCGGCGGGGCGGCTCGTGTGCCGGTAGCAGGTCAACTCCGATCCTGCCCGGTCACTCACCCTGTCACCCTACCGGCGCCCGTCGGACCACCCAGCCGGTGGCGTGTGCCACCCCATCGAGGGCTCCGATTACAGTGAGCGGCGAGATGCGGAGCCGCCGATGATCGCCAACTCGATTCTCGCCCACCAGGGCGGCTGGGACGAGATTCTCATCATCATCGGACCGATTGCCGCCATCGTCGGGATCGTGGCGCTGGTCCGCCGCCGCTTGCATCGCGAGGCCGAGCAGGAGTCCGGGCACGAGGGTGAGACCGGAGTCCCGTCCCCGACCCGTGGTGATGTCCTCGGGCCCTGAGTCCTGAGCCTCAGGTCTCCGGCACCCAGGCCACGTCTGCGCCGAGAGCCTGCAGCTTGCCCACCAGATCCTCGTGGCCGCGCCTGATGTGGTGGGTGTCGCGCACGATCGTCTCGCCCTCAGCACCCAGTCCGGCAACCACCAGGGCTGCGCCCGCCCTTATGTCGGTCGCTCGCACCGGGGCGCCGGAGAGCCGCTCCCGGCCCTGCACGATGGCGCAGCGACCCTCCACCCGGATGTCCGCACCCATCCGAATCAGCTCGCCCACGTAGCGGAACCGGTTGGCGAAGACGTTCTCGGTCACGAGACCGACGCCGTCGGCGAGGCTCAGCATCGCCACGAGAAGGGGCTGGTAGTCGGTGGCGACGCCCGGATACGGCAGGGTGACGATCTCGGTGGCCCGCAGCCGGTGCGGAGCCATGGCCCACAGTCCGCCCTTGATGGTGGACGTGCGCAGGTTCATCTCACCGAGCTTGTCGCAGAGCATCCGCAGGTGACCGGGCTGGGCACCCCGCAGGGTGATCTCACCACCGGCGATGCCCACCGCCGCCAGGAAGACCGCCGTCTCGATCCGGTCCGGGACGGGAGTGTGATCCACCGGGGCCAGCGGGCCGCCGCCGTTGATGGTGATCGTCGGGCCGCCCGCACCGAGCACTTCTGCGCCCATCCGGTTCAGGAACGCCGCCAGGTCGGCGATCTCGGGCTCGCGGGCGGCGTTGTCGATGACCGTGCGGCCCTCCGCGACCGTGGCGGCCATCATGATGTTCTCGGTGGCCCCGACGCTGGGCCACGCCAGGCTCACCTCCTCACCCTTGAGGACATCGGCCCGGGCGTGGACGTAGCCGTGGCTCACGTCGATGTCCACGCCGAGGCGTTCCAGGGCGGCGAGGTGCATGTCGATGGGGCGCGATCCGAAGTCGTCACCGCCGGGCAGCGCAACCATCGCCTCGCCGCAGCGAGCCAACAGCGGGCCGAGCACCGCAATGGAGGCCCGCATCCGGCTGACCAGGTCGTAGGAGGCGTGGGGCTGCAACTGCTCGGGCACCTCCACGTGCAGCACATCGTGGCCGCTGAACCATGCCCGGCAGCCGAAGCTCTCGAGCAGTTCGATCATCGTGGTGACATCGGCGATGCGGGGCACCCGGCGCAGCGTGAAGCGGCCCTCCGCCAGGGTGGTTGCCGCCAGCAGCTTCAGGACGCTGTTCTTGGCGCCGCCGATTTCCAACTCGCCGGAGAGGGGTCCGCCCGGCCGCACCAGGATCTCCGCGGGCGCGGTGGCGCCTCCCTCTCCCGCCCCTGCGTCGAGTGGCGTCCCGTCGCCGGTGTCGGGCCCGGCGGCGTCCCCGGTCGGATCCATCCCCTCAAGTATGCTCGCCTTATGCCCGGGTCTTCGCGATAGGGGCGCGTTTGCCCCGTGTGACCTGCACCGAGACGTGCAGCCCGGACGAATTGCAGCGCCTGCTCCGGCCTCGATCCGACGTCGTGATCGAGGAGTCGGACCTATCGGTGCCCGATCCCTCCGACCTCAGGCACGCACCACCGGAGGCCCCTGATCCGCTGGCCGCCTTCCGGGCGGTCGGCGGACCCTTCAGGCACTACCGGCGCACCGTGCACATCCTCGAACGCCACGAGGCCGGGAGCCTGGTCCGCCAGCACATCTCCTACCGGCTCTCGGTGCCGGTGTGGGGCTGGTTCATGACACCCTTGGCCAACCGGGAATTGCGCCGGCCCCGCCAGGACGGAACCCAGCCCGTCTGGGCGCCCGCCGAGCGGCTGGATCCCCGCGCCGGGCAGGTCCTGGGGGTGCTGTGCCTGCTGGCGGTGGTGGCCGGCTATCTGGGCACGCTGCTGAGCCAGACCATCACCTTCGCCTTCGATGAGTTCGACGCCGGGCTGGCCACGCAGGGAAACACTCTCGCAGCGGTGCGGATCGGCGTGCTCATCGCACTGGCGCTCGTCGTCCTTGCGGATCGCCGGGGGCGCCGGCCGGTTCTCCTGTTCAGTGCAACCGCCGGATGCCTGATCGCAGCCGCCGGAGCCGTCTCCGTCGGCGTCTGGAGCTACGGCGCCAGCCAGATGGTCTCCCGCAGCCTCTCCACTGCGATGTTCGTGCTCCTGATCGTCGTCTCCGCCGAGGAGGTCCCCGCCGGGTCCCGCGCTTACGCGGTGTCCGTGTTGACGCTGGCGGCCGGCCTGGGATCGGGCATGGTCGTCTGGCTGCTCCCGCTGGCCGATCTCGGGCTGCGGGCCTGGCGCATCCTGTTCCTTGCACCCCTGCTTGCGCTACCGCTGCTGCTGTTCTGCGCCCGCCGTCTTCCTGAGAGCCGAAGATTCGAACGGGACCAGACACGTCCCGGCTCGGCCGCCGCCCCGAGACCGGCGGCCGAGCGGCGGGCGAGGCGGGCGCGACGCCTGACCCTCCTGGGGATCGGGGCACTGTTGTTCTCCATGTTCTCGGCGCCCGCTTCGCAGTTCCTCAACGAGTTCCTACGCTCCGAGCGCGCCTTCTCCGCCAGCGACATCACCGTCTTCCAGCTGTCGATAAACACGCCCGCGGCGATCGGGGTCCTGATCGGCGGGCGATTCTCCGACGTCCGGGGGCGCCGCAGGATCGGCGCCGTCGGCCTCACCGCGGCAGCCGTCTTCATCGTGTTGCGGTACGCGCAGGACGGCTGGCCGATGTGGATGTGGGGTGTTCTGGCGGGCATCTTCGGCGCCGCCACCGTGCCGGTGATGGGCGCATTCGGAGGGGAGCTGTTCGGCACGTCCAGCCGTGCGCGATCGAACGGTCAGATCACGGTGCTGGGCGTGCTGGGCTCTGTGATCGGCCTTCAGATCGTGGGTCGCTTCACCGATGCCGGGGGCGACTTCTGGCAGGTCTTCGCCATGGTCGGAGGTGCGCCGCTGGCTCTGGCCCTGCTGGTGCTGTTCAGGTTCCCCGAGACCGCCTCGCGGGCACTCGAGGACCTGAACCCCGAGGACCAGAATCCCGGGGACCTGGGGCCCGAGGCCCCGCCGTCGAGTGTCGCCGGCTGAGGTGGGCGGGCGCGGACCGCATCACACCTAGCCGGCCGGACGCACAAGCCAGCGGCGAACGGCGTCGATCACCGCCTTGTCGTCGGCGGAACGGGTGTCGTGACCCCGGCCGGGGAGCCACACGTGGCTGACGGCACCGGGGATGGCAGCCGTGTGCACGGCAAACTCCTCGGGCGATCCGAACGGATCCCGGTCGCCGCCCACGAACAGGCACGGCACCGTCAGGCGGTCGAAGTGGGCCACGCGCAGGTTCTCCGGGCGGCGGGGCGGGTGCAGCGGGTAGCTCAGCAGGATCAGTCCGGCCGCGGGAAGACCGTCGGCGACCGCCAGAGAGCAGATCCGCCCACCCATCGACCGCCCACCCAGAACCAGACTCGCCGGGTCGATGGACTCCTCCGCGCACATGGCCGCCGCCTGCTCGGCGATGAATGGCACCAGCCGCTCAGCACGGGGAGGAGGCGCCCGGCGGCCGCCGCTGCGGTGGGGGTAGCCCGGGCGGCGCACCGGCAGAGGAGCCAGCGCCCCCTCCAGCGCCACCAGGGTGTGATGGTCGGGATCGCCGCCGGCACCGGGTGCCAGCAGCACACCGCCGACGGATCGTGCCGGTTCGGTCACGACAGCAGGATGCGCCGCGCCTCCACCAGCTCGCTGATCCGCGCGCCCGCATCGCCGTCGGCGCCTCCAGTGTCGGGGTGCGCCGTGGCCACCAGCCGGCGGAACCGCTTCTGCACGTCGGACGCCACGAGCCCTTCGAGCGACTCCAGCCCCAGGATCCCCAGCGCCCAGAGGCGGGACTCCGCCTGAGGTGGCGGCATCACCCGGTATCCGTCCAGGAACCGCAGCAGCTCGCCGTCGGTGCCGCCGGGCCAGGTGAGCGCCCGCCGCACCGCCGCCAGGACTTCGTAGCGGTTGGAATCCGACAGCTGCCGGGCGGCGTACACGGCTCCCAGCACGAATTGCGCCGCCGAGCCACCCCGGTCACTGAACTCGAACGCAGGCCGGCCGTCGTGCAGGCGCACGAGACGGTGGCGACTGCGCGTCAGCCCGATCCGGTCCTCCTGCAGCCGGTGGCGCAGGCGCGGCTGGCGGATGCGCTCGCCGCGGGCGACCTGGCCGATCAGCAGCGGCAAGTCGTCGCGGCTGTCCTCGTCGAGCCCTTCGAGGTAGCGCCCCACGACGCCGGCAAGCAGCACGGCGCCCGGCCGCATCGGGGGATCAAGCGGCAACTTGCTCTCGCCCACCGCCACCCGGCGGGTGGGCACCACCGCCCGGGAGTGGAACGTCTCCAACTCGGCCAGGATCACCGCCTCAACCTAACCGGCGAACGCGCGCGCACCGTCGGGCGGGGCTGCAATAGCGTTTTCCCATGGCCGCCGCCGAGTCGCCTGCCCAGCACGATCCTCACGAGGACTCAGCCGGCGAGGCGGTCGCGCTCACGATCGGGTTCATCGGGCTGGGGACGATGGGCGGGCCGATGTGCCTGCGGTTGGTGGACGCGGGCCTGCGGGTGATCGCCCACGACATAGACCCCGCCGCCACCGAGGAGGTCACCGAGCGACGGGCCCGGGCCACCGGCTCGGCCCGCCGCTGCGCCGAGGAGGCAGACATCCTGCTCACGTCGCTGCCGGCGCCCACGCACGTGGCGGCCGTCATGGCCGGCAGCGGGGGCGCGCTGGCGGCCATGCGGCCCGGATCGGTGTGGGTGGATCTCACGACCGGCAGCCCCGAGTCGGTACGCGAGCTGTCCGCGGCGGCGCCCTCCGGCGTCGCGGTCGTCGACTGCCCGGTCACCGGCGCGGTGGACGGCGCACGCCGGGGGACGCTCACACTGTTCGCCGGCGGTGACGACGACGTCGTCAGGCGGGTACGGCCGGTGCTCTCGCACCTGGGCACGATCCTGGAGTGCGGGCCGCTCGGCGCCGGCAGCGTCGTCAAGCTGGTCACCAACCAGCTCTGGTTCGTGGGTGCGGCGGCGCTCGGAGAAGGCTTCGCAGTGGGGCTCGCGAACGGCGTGGAGCTCGGCACGCTCTGGCGGGCGATTCTCGCCAGTGTGGGCGACAGCTTCGTCGCCCGCCACGACGCCCCCAGCATCTTCGCCGGTCACTGGGATCCCTCCTTCCCACTTCACCTGTGCCTCAAGGACCTGGGGCTGCTGGCTGACCTGGAGGCGAGAGTCGGCACCGATCTGCCCATGACCGCCGCCGCCAGGTCGGCCTTCGAGCGCGCCGCGGCGCGCTACGGCGGGGGCGCCCCCGAGTTGTGCGTCGCTCGGCGGATCGCGGAGGACGCGGGCCTGGAGATGCGGCTGGACGGCGACTGGGTGCCCCACTGGGAGGCCTGACCGGAGATCGACATGACGCATGCCCCCGATCCGGCCGCTCGCACGTTCGAGCTGGCCGATCTGGTGAATCTGGAGCGCTTCCCCATCGGGGAACCGGCCTCGCCGGGATACCTGGCGGCCGTGGAGTTCGCTCGGCGTGGGCTGCGCAGCGTGGGCTGCGCGTTACTCGAGGGATTCGTGCGACCCGAGGCGGTGCATGTCCTGAACCAAGAGGTCCTGGAGCGCAAGGGTGCCACCCATTACTCCACCGAGATCATCAACCCCTACTTCCACACGACCCTCAACCCGGACTACCCGGATCGGCACGTCGTGAACACCTTCCTGGAACGGACCAGCGGTTTCATCCCCGGCGACGCCTGGGACCCGGGATGCGCCACCGACACGCTGTTCCGCGCGCCCGAGGTGGCCCGCCTGCTGGCCGACTGCCTGGAGATCCCCGAACTGCATTGCTACGACGACCCCCTGGCCGGACTGACCACGAACGTCTGCGATCCGGGCCAGCAGTTCACGTGGCACTTCGACACCAACGACTTCGCCGTGACCGTGCTGGTGCAACCCGCCACCCACGGCGGCGTCTTCGAATACGTGCCGGACATCCGCTCCGCCGACGACGAGGCGTTCGAGGCGATCAGCTCGGTGCTCGACGGCGATCACACCCGGGTGCAGTCGTTGGACCTGCGACCCGGTGACCTGCAGATCTTCCGTGGCCGGCACTCGCTGCACCGGGTGACGAGGGTGGGTGCGGGCTCCTGTCCCCGCCACGCCGCCATCTTCGCCTACACCCGCCAGCCGGGTGTCATCGGCCGCGTGGCCCGCACCAGGCAACTCTTCGGCCGGGTGTTGCCCCAGCACGAGCAGGCCGAGCAGCAACGAGTCCGGTCCGACGCTTTGCTCGACTGAGCATCCGCGCCACCGCCCCGTGGGCGGCGGCGCAGCCGGCTACACGAAGTGGTGCAGCACGTCGCGGGTCGTTGTGGCCACACCGGCGATCTCGTCAGGCGTGGCGTCGCTGTCGACGATGTCGCTGAGCGCCTGCACCTGGTCCAGCACGGCCCGCCAGGTGCGAGCCTCGAAGCCGAACGGCAGGGCCAGTTGGCGGATCTCCTCGCCGCCGCGGGCCAGGTTGCGGTTGCCCTTGCGGTCGCGCGGGTTGCGCTGGAGCCTGTCGCTTGCCACGAACAGTCTCGAGAGCACGTCATGGGCGTCCACCCCGTCCAGGCCGGGCCCGAACTCGGCGGAGCCACCACCATCGGTGTCCTCGCTCTCGGCGAGCCTGTCGAAGAGCTTCTCGACCCGCGCCTCGTCGGCTGCGGCGACCTGCAGATCGCCGTCCTCGTCGAATCCGTAGGCGATACCGGCCGCGTCGAGGGCGCCGGTGAGGCGCCCCAAGTAGTCATCATCGAAGTCGGAGAGCTCGTAGGCCACCCGCAGCTCGTCATCCGGCAGCGCCGGGACCGCCGCCCGCTGCACCGCGTCGACGAACCCGTCCACCTGCTCCTCGTCGGCCTCCCGCACGACCAGGACGGCGCCCTGCCAGGCATGCGGAACGCCTGCGCCCAGCAGGAGGCTCTCCATCATCGAGCGGGATTGTGAGGAGTATTCGTGCAGGTCGTACTCGAGCTGGTCCTCGTCGGCCTCGCCAACATCGGCGGCGTCGGCGGGCGGTTCGCTCACCGTGGCGACACCGCACTCCACGCAGGCCGCCACCTCGGCCGCGTAGCCGGTTCCGCACTGGAAGCACCACACCTGTGACTCGGAACCACCCACACCGCTGCTGCACACGACCATGGCTCCATGCTGACACGCCTGGGCCGGTTCCCCAACACGTTCCCGCCGGCGAGACGTCCCCGGCGGGGCCGGTGCCGGTCGGTAAGGTGCAGGCGTGGAATTCCAGCCGGGACGGAACCTGGCACTCGAACTCGTGCGGGTCACCGAGGCGGCAGCCATTGGAGCCGCTCGCTGGATGGGGCGGGCCGACAAGAACGGCGCGGACGGCGCGGCCGTGGACGGAATGCGCGCCGCGCTGAGCGACGTGCACATGGACGGCGTCGTCGTGATCGGGGAGGGCGAGAAGGACGAGGCCCCCATGCTCTACAACGGCGAGCAGGTCGGCGACGGAACACCCCCGCTGTGCGACGTGGCAGTGGACCCCATCGACGGCACGACCCTCGTCTCGCTGGGGCGCGGCAACGCCCTGGCGGTGATCGCCGTGTCGAATCGAGGCTCCATGTACGACCCTGGGGCGTGCGTTTACATGAACAAGATCGCCGTCGGCCCCAGCGCCGCGGGCACGATCGACATCGAAGCCTCCCCCACGGAGAACCTGCACCGGGTGGCCGACGCCAAGGGCGAGAAGTTGTCCGATCTGAGCGCCGTGATCCTCGACCGGCCCCGCCACGACGACCTCATCGCCGAGGTGCGCGAGGCGGGAGCCCGCATCCGCCTGATCCCCGACGGCGACGTGGCCGGTGCCATCAGCACTGCCTGGCCCGAGTCGGGCGTGGACATCCTCTTCGGCATCGGCGGCACGCCCGAAGGCGTCATCTCGGCCGCTGCCCTCAAGTGCATGGGCGGCGACATGCAGGGGAAGCTCTGGCCCCGCGACGAGGCCGAGCGCTCGGCCGCGGTGGCTGACGGTTACGACCTCGACGCCGTCCTGAGCATCGACGACCTGGTCGCCGGCGACAATTGCTTCTTCGCCGCCACCGGCGTCACGAACGGTGACCTGCTGCGGGGCGTCGACTTCCACTCCTGGGGCATCTCCACGCAGTCGCTGGTGATGCGCTCACGCTCGGGCACGGTGCGCCTCATCAACACCCGCCACCGCCCCACCGGCAGCGACTCCTACGCCTGAGCCGGCACCCCGCTACCGGTCACGCACGAGCGGTGCGCCGGGTGCCCCGTTGCGCTGGCTGAGTTCCGGAACCGCCGGGGCCCATGTGCGCAGCAGGAGAATCGACCCATACCGGGGAACCAGCGACGGCCGTCGAGCGTCAGAAGGGGTGAGCGACCCAACCGAGGGTCACTCTGCAGTCGACGAGAGGAAGACTGGATTCATGAGTCGCACGCACCGGCCATCATCCCTGCGGCGCGCCGGGATCGCCCTCGTCACGCTGGCCGTGCTGGTCGCCGCCGGCTGCGGTGGAACAGCCGAGCCGGATCAGGTCCGGAGGACGGTGGCTCCGCCGGCACCCACCCCCGGAGAGCCCGCCTTGCCGCCGGTCCCCCAGCAGGGCGACGCCAGCGTGCGCGGCAGTGTCACCTACCGGGAACGCATTGCGCTCACGCCGGACGCCACCCTCACCGTGCAGATCAGGGACACGTCCTACGCCGATGCCGCAGCCGAACTCATCGCCGAAAAGGTCATCCCGAACCCCGGCCAGGTGCCGATCCGCTTCGAGGTCCTCTACGAGTCGGCCCGCATCGACCCCCGCAACATCTACTCGGTATCGGCGCGGATCACCGAGGCCGACGGCCGCCTGGCCTTCATCAACGACACCGCCTACGACGTCATCACCCGGGGCAACCCCACCGCGGTGGACATGGTGCTCGTGCTGGTCGAGCCCCCACCCGAGATGGTCGACGGCGAGTGGAACCCCGGTGACGACCGCCCGGTGGAGGAACCGGTGACCGTCACCGGCACCGAGCTGCTCTGGGAACGATCCGACCTCTACGTGCGGGTCACCTTCGTCATCGCCGATCAGGACGGCTGCTACCGCCGGGGCCGCGAAGAGGCCACCGTCGACGGCAGCACGATCACTGTCACAGTGACTGCCTGGGTGCCACCACCAACCCCGTGGGCAATCGACTGCTCCAACAAGACCCTCGAACTAGACGCCATCGCGCACGTCACCCCGCTCACCAGCGGCCAGACTTACAGCGTCAACGTCAACGGCCAGGTGGCAACGACCTTTGCAGCGCCCTAGCTTCCCCGCGGAGTACCCGATCGCCGCTTCGACGTCATGACGGTCGGCCCGCCTCGAACTTGAGGTAGGCGGGCTCCGGTTGCGCCCGGTCACTTGCCGGGTCTGCCGCCGACGCCATCGGCCCGTAGGATTTGCGCCGATGGTGTACACACGGCCCTCCTGGCCGAAACGGCCCCCTCGCGAACCCGGACCCACGCACGATCCGCGCCCACCCTCACCCACCTTTGAGTACTCCGAACAGGGCGCCATCAGCCGGCGGGCCGCGAATCTGGCTCCGAGCCTCATCCGCGACATCGCCGACTCCGGCATCGGGCAGGCCGACATCATCCCGCTGTGGTTCGGCGAGGGCTGCTGGCCCAGTCCGGACGTCGCCGTGGAGGCCGCCCGGCGGGCACTGGCGGGCGGGGATCACTTCTACCAGCCCAACAGCGGCAAGCCGGAACTGCGCGAGGAGCTCAGCGCCTACCACCGGCGCATCTACGGCGTCGAGATCGATCCCCGCCGCATCACTGTCACGGCCTCGGGAATGCAGGCCCTCGCCCTGGTCGCCCAGGTGCTCGTGGATCCGGGCGACCGTGCCGTCGTGGTCGGCCCCGTCTGGCCCAACATCCGGGAGACGCTGCGCATCAGCGGGGCCTTCGTCGTCGAGCACGCGCTGCGCCCTGCCGGCGGTCGCTGGTCGCTCGACGTCGAGCGACTGACCGACGACATCGGCGACAACACCCGGCTCGTCTTCATCAACAGCCCGGCGAACCCCACGGGCTGGACGGCCACCCCCGAGGAACTGGACGCGATCATCGAGCACTGCCGTCGTCACAAGGTCTGGCTTGTCGCCGACGACGCCTACTCGCGGCTCTGCTACGGCCACCGGTACGCCCCCTGCGCCCTGACGCGCACCGAGCCCGATGATCTGGTCATCTCGGTCAACACCTTCTCCAAGGCCTGGTCGATGACCGGCTGGCGCCTCGGCTGGATGATCGCACCGGCGGATCTCGAAGCCCCCTTGGCGATGCTCACCGAGTTCAACATCGCCGGGGCGCCGGGGTTCGTGCAGGCCGCCGGCATCGCCGCGCTCCGGGACGGCGAGCCCGACGTGGCGCTGCTGCAGCAGCGCCTGGACGCTCTGAGGCCGCTGGTCGGCGAACACCTCATGGGCATCGCCGGCCTCCGCTACCTCGAGCCCGAGGGCGCCTTCTACAGCTTCTTCGGAGTGGACGGCATGACCGACAGCGTCGCCGCCGCCAAGCACATCCTCGCCACCTGCGGCGTCGGCCTGGCCCCCGGCCGGGCGTTCGGCCCTCACGGCGAGGGGCACCTCCGCCTCTGCTTCGCCCAACCCCCCGAGACACTCACCACCGCCCTCGAACGCCTCGCCGACTATTTCAGCAACACGGCCGGCATCCACTAGGTCGTGGGTACGCCGGCAAGCCGGCGTACGCCGCCGGCGCCAGCACCGGTGTGCCGGCTTGGAGCGGGATCCTCCGGTTGGTCTTGTTCGCTAGATCACCGGCTGGCTGCGCCGGCGGAGCCAGCGCACCACGGCGACCAGCAGCGCTGCAATGGCAATGAACTTCACGGCCCCAGTGTGCCACGGGCCACCGCGCTCTCCGGTGGCGCGCCGGGCGGCCCCGTCGCGCCGGTAGGTTTCGGTCTATGGGCATGGGCAACATCGACTTGGGACCGGTCGGGATCTGGACGGGGATGCTCGACCAGGTTCCGTCGGCACGTGCGGCCGAAATGGCCGCCGAGGTGGAAGAGTTGGGCTACGGGGCGATCTGGATCCCCGAGGCCGTGGGGCGGGATCCGTTCATCATGGCCACCCTGCTGCTGGCGGGCACCTCGTCGATCCCCGTCGCAACCGGCATCGCCAACATCTACGCCCGCGACGCCATGACGATGGCCAACGCCCAGCGAACCGTTGAGGAGGCCTTCGAGGGCCGCTTCCTGCTGGGTCTCGGCGTCAGCCACGCGCACCTGGTGGCAGGCCTGCGCAAACACGACTACAGCCGCCCGCTCAGCTACATGCGCTGGTATCTCGAGCGCATGCACAAGGCGGTGTTCTTCGCTCACGGGCCCGAGGAACTGCCCGAGATGGTGCTGGCCGCCCTCGGACCGAAGATGCTGCAACTGTCGGCTGCGGCGACCGCCGGCGCGCACCCCTACTTCGTGCCGCCCGAGCACACCGCGTTTGCTCGCGAGACCATGGGGCCCGAGGCGGCGCTGTACCCCGAGCAGATGGTCATCCTCGACACAGACGCCAGCTCGGCACGAGCGTTGGCGCGCAAGAACATGGCGATCTACCTCGGGCTGCCCAACTACGCCAACAACCTGCTGCGTCTCGACTTCACCCAGGCCGACATCGACGGCGGACCAGATGGCGGCCCCTCGGACCGCCTCGTCGACGCCATCGTCGTCTGGGGAACGCCCGAACAGATCGTCGCCCGCGTCCAGGAGCACCTCGACGCCGGCGCCGACCACGTGGGCGTGCAGGTCCTCGCCGACGACCCCGACTCCACCGTCGAGGGCTGGAGGATCCTGGCCCCGGCACTGCTGGCCTGACGCCCCGCCGCGGCTGGGGAGCTCGCGGCTACGTGATGTGCTTCGTGTTCCTCCCGATGAGCCGGACCGCCGAGCGACGGGGCAGGATGCGACCGGTGAGCAGAGCAGTTAACCGGTTGAGGTGTCCCGGCACCAGGCGCGGTCCGCCGCCGAGCCCGTCGAGTGTCCGGCGCGCAGCCTCATCGGGCGACAGCATGCCCGGCACGTCACGGTTGAAGGACTTGATGTAGCCCGGGGTCCGCATCGCGCCGGCGCAGCAGGCGACGACTTCGACGCCGTGGGATCGCAGCTCGTACCAGAGACCCTCGGCGAGGATCATGTTGAACGCTTTGCTGGCCGCGTAGACGGAGATGTAGGGCGTCCCCTGCAAACCTGAGAGCGACGACATCAGCACCACAGCACCTCTGCGGTTGCGGCACATGGTCGGCACCAGGGTTCGCAGCACCCGTAGGGGACCGCGCACGTTGACGTCCACGACCCGTTCGATTTCCTCCTCGGGGGCTTCGGCGAACGGACCCACCTGCGTGTACGCCGCGTTGTAGATGACGATCCCCAGATCCAGGTCGGCGACGGCGTCTGCCAGCGCCTCCGCAACCGTCGGGTCAGCCGAGTCCCCGACGAGGCAGCGAACCTCGACTTGGTGCTCGGTGGCGAGTTCCTCCTGGAGGCGGGCCAGCAGGTGGCCGCGGCGCGCAACCAGCACCAGGTTCATGCCCCGTGCGGCGAGCTGGGAGGCGAACGCGGCGCCGAGTCCCTCGGAGGCGCCGACGACGATGGCCCAGCGCCCGTAGCGGTCCGGAAGGGCGCGGGTGCGCGGCCTCACGAGGCCGGGTCGCCCTGGGATTCGCCCACCGCGGAACTCTAGGACCACCCGCGGGAGCGCGCCGAACCGACCCGGGCCCGAGCCGACTCGTGGGAGACTGTGCGCCATGGCACGCATCGAGGTCATTCCCGACGACTCCTGGGACGGTGCACTCGGTGAGATGTATCGCCGGGTCGTTGATCCCGCCTACGGCCGGGTCGACAACGTCCTGGCGGTGCACTCGCTGAACCCTCGGGGCATGGCGGCACACCTGGGTCTGTACGAATCGGCCATGGCCGGCACGGCCACCTTGCGCAAGGTCGAGCGAGAACTCATCGCCCTGGTCGTGAGCCTCGAGAACGACTGCCACTATTGAGTGGTCCATCATCGGCGCGGTCTGCGCCGGCTCATGCAGGACGACGAGCTCACCGCCGCGGTCGAAGAGGACTGGCGGGCCGCCGGGCTGTCGCCGAAACGGCTGGCGATGCTGTCCTACGCGGTCAAGCTGACGAAGGCGCCGGCGACGGTGAGCGACGACGACGTCGAGGCGCTGCGCTCGGCAGGATTCTCCGACCGCGACATCCTCGACATCGTTGAGGTCGTCGCCTACTACGCCTACGCCAACCGCATCGCCGACGGCCTCGGCATCGAGACCGAAGCCTGGATCCCCGACTGACCTGTCCGGCGGCGCGCCTCGTCGCCGGGGCCGCCGGCGGGAGCCGTGTACTCTCGAGGCGAGGACGGGTCTGCGGCTGAGCCGGGAGGTCGTTTGGTGTTTCGTCTGAAGGCCATCGATCACGTGGTCCTGCGGGTTGAGGACGTGGAGACCTGCCAGCGCTTCTACGAGGACGTGCTCGGCTGCACTCTCGAGGCGGCCCGCCTCGAACTCGGTCTCTACCACCTGCGCGCCGGTGACTTCCTCATCGACCTGGTGGACACCGCCGGCCCACTCGGCAGCCACGGCGGCCCGCCGCCGGGCGCCACGGGCCACAACGTCGACCACGTCTGCATTCGCATCGAGCCGTTCGACGAGGACGAGGTCCGCCAGCACTTGGCCGACCACGGCATTGAGACCGGCGACCTTGCCAACAACTGGGGCGCCGACGGGCGGGGCCCCTCCCTGTACATCCAGGACCCGGCGGGCAACACCATCGAACTCAAGGGTCCGCCGACCGAGCCCTACGACCCCGAAGCCGGCTTCATCCCCTAGACCGGCACCCTGCCGGCCCGCGGCCGCGCCTGGTCGCGCACGATCATCGTCAGCGACGCGACGACCAGCGCCATGGCGAGCATCTGCCACACCGAGAGGGCCTCGTCGAAGACCAGCCAGGCCAGCGCCGAGGCCACCACGGGCGTGAGCAACGACAGCGTTGACGCCAGCCACAGGGGCACGTGCTGCAGCGACCAGTTCATGGCGTTGTGCCCGAGGATCCCCATTCCGAACGCCAGCACCGCCAGCCACATCCATTCCTCACCGGCGGGCCACGACAGGTCGTGGCCGGCCAGCGCCGCCAGCGGCAGGCTGAGCACCCCGACGTAGATCGCCACGCAAACCGTGTACTCCTGCGTCAACACCTTCGTCTGGGCTCGCCGAGTGGCGAAGAAGTAGAACGCCCAGCCGAATAGCGCGCCGACCGCGGCCAGGTCGCCGGCGAGCGACCAGTTCTCGCTGCCGGCGGATCCGAGCGCCACCACCGCCACGCCGCCCGTCGCCAGCACCGCAAGGAAGATGTCGCGCCGGCGCATGCGCTCCTTCAGGAACAGAGCCGACGACGCGGACACCAGCACGACGTGCAGGGCGGCCATGATGGTGACGTTGGCGATGGTCGTGTGCTGCACGGCGACGATGAACAGGCCCGTGACCGCGCCCAACGAGAGGCCGCCCCACAGGGAATGCCGCATGCCCGCCCAGGTGACGGGGGTCCGCCGCATCCCCAGCACCGCCGCCATCGCGATCGCATACAGCAGGTACCGGTAGGCCATCAGGGCCAGAGCGCCCATGTCGATAAACCGCACGATGATGCCCGACGAGCCCCACGCCGTCACCGCCATGGCCGCTGCGGCGATCCCCAGAGACAGTTCGCTGCGGCTCCCCGCAGCCGCGTCGGGAACCATCGGTGGCGATTCGCTCACCACCGAACTCTATGACCACCCGATGACGCTGGGAAACGGGCGGGACCACCCAGATCTCAGTTTCGTTGGATGGGGTTGGTTGGCGGCGGGGGGTTCGCCCGGCGGAGGTGTTCGGGGGGTCGGAGTTCGGGTCTTCCGCCCGCCGGGGTGTGGACCTCGAAGTCGTGCTCATGAACCAGGTCGTGGCAGGTGTGGCACAACAGGGCCAGGTTGGGGACGAGGGTGAGGCCGCCGTTGCGCCAGAAGCGGATGTGGTGTCCCTCGGATTCCTCGACGGTGGCCCGACAGCCGATGCAGCCGCCGTCGCGGGCGGCGAGGAGCATGCGTTGGGCTTCGTTGG
>JAPPDX010000098.1 GCA_028824415.1 bacterium
AGCCTTGGCCGTAGTTCAGCCCGCCGATGACGGCGTGGTCTCCGGTGGAGCGGGCACGCTCCGGGTAGGTGGGATCCACGCCCTCGAAGGCGAAGTCGCCCATCCGCTCCACATTCGACCACAGCGGCATGGCGCGAGGCCCCGCTGGCAGGATCTCGTCGGTGGACACGTCGTCGCCCATCTTCAACAGCACCGGGAGTCTCAGCCGGTCGGGCAGCGGCTCGAAACGGGGCAGCGGCGGATGGCTAGTTCCCTTGGCGAGTTCGACCCGGCGGGCTCGCTCGGCGGGTAGGGGCGGCACCAGCAGGTCGTGGTTGGTGAGCCAATCGTCGGGTTCGTCGACTCTCGGTGCTGCCGGTCCGAGCGTCCGCGGGTCGGTGAGGACGCCGTTGAGGGCCGACGCCGCCGCCGTCTCGGGGCTCACCAGGTACACCTGGTCGTCGGCGGTGCCCGACCGGCCCGGGAAGTTGCGAGGCACCGTGCGCAGGCTGATGCGGCCAGGCGCCGGTGCCTGGCCCATGCCGGGGCAGCCGTTGCAGCCGGCCTGGTGCAGCCGGGCGCCGGCCTGCACGAGGGTGGCGACGTGGCCCTCGCGAGCGAGGTTGCCGAGCGCCTCGCGGCTGGCCGGGTTGACGTCGAAGGAGACGCGGTCGTGCACCGTCCGGCCCTCGACGACCGCGGCTGCGACGGCCAGGTCGCGGAACGAGGGGTTGGCTGAGGAGCCGATGTAGGACTGGTGGATCTCGGCGCCGGCGACCTCGGCGACCGGGACGACGTTGCCGGGGCTCGGCGGCAGTGCCACGAGCGGTTCCACGGCGCCCAGATCGATCTCGGACAGGTGGTCGTAGGCGGCGTCGGGCTCGGCTTCGAGCCGACGCCAGTCCTCGCCTCGCCCCTGGCGGTCGAGATAGCGCCGCACCTCGTTGTCGGAGCCGAAGACCGATGTCGTGGCCCCCAACTCGGCGCCCATGTGGGCGATGACGTGGCGGTCCCACACCGAGAGTCCATCCACACCCGGACCGTGGTACTCGATGAGCCGGCCGGAGGCGCCGTCGGTGCCGTGGCGGCGGAGCATCTCCAGGATCACGTCCTTGGCGCTCACCCAGGGACCGAGTCGCCCCACGAGGCGCACGCCCCAGATCTCCGGCATCGTCACGTGCAGCGGCTCGCCGGCCAGGACCAGCGCCACCGCCAGGCCGCCGGCGCCGATCGCCAGCATCCCCAGCGCGCCCGCGGCGCAGGTGTGGCTGTCGGAGCCCACCAGGCAGGCGCCGGGCCGCCCGAATGACTGCTGGTGCACGGCGTGGCAGATGCCGTTGCCGGCCCTGCTGAACCAGAGCCCGTAGCGCTCGCAGGCGCTGCGCATCATGAGGTGATCGGCGGGATTGAGTTCGTCGGCCTGCAGCAGGAGGTGATCCACGTAGCCGACGGCCAGATCCACCTGCGCCCGGTCGACCCCCATGGCCTCGAGTTCGAGCGCGATGAGCGGCCCGACGGAGTCGTCGATGAACACCTGGTCGGGAGCGAGGGCGATCTCCGAACCGGCGAGCGGATCACCGGAGACGAGATGCGACTCGATGAGTTGGCGAGCCAGCGATCGTCCCATCGGCCGGGAGCCTCACTGCCCCTGGCGGCCGTATCGCTGGTCGAAGGTGGGGTCGCGCGTGCAGCGCACCTGCCGCTCGGCCTCACTGTCGAGCACCTCGGCGAGCGGGAGGCGCAACCCGTCGTTGAGGTTCTGTTTCATCGCGACGAGCGCGCCGGGAGCGGCCGTGAGCAGGCGTTCGGCAACCCGCTGGACATGAGGGAGCAGTTCGTCGTCGGGCACCACCTCGGACACGAGTCCGATGCGCTCCGCCTCGGGCGCCTCGACGACCTCCGACAGCAGGTAGAGCTCGCGCGCCTTGGCGGGGCCCAGCACCCAGCCCATCGTCGCCGTTCCGCCGAAGTCGCCCGAGAGGCCCACCCTGGCGAACGCCGTCACGAACCGGGCCGATGCCGCGGCGTAGCGCAGGTCGCATGCGCACGCCAGCGCCAGAGCGCCGCCGGCGCACGGCCCGTTGACCGCCGCGATGGTGACGGCATCCATCTCGTGCAGCAGGAGCGAGGACTCCATGAAGCGCCGCAGCAGGGCTGTGTCGGCCTCCAGGCTGATACCCCACGGCTGGCCGGTCTCGTCGCGGTCGCCGCCCGCCGAGAAGGCACGGCCGGCGCCGGAGAGGATGACGACCCTCACCGCGGAGTCGCCGGCGACTCGTTCCAGAGTCTCGACAAGCGTTCCCAGCAGCCCGGTGCTCAGCGCGTTCAGCTTGTCGGGTCGGTTCAGCGTGACACGCGCGATGCCGCCGGAGGTCTCCAGCCGGACGAGGTCAGTCACTGTCGCTCCCGCCGGATCGCCGCAGTTGCTCCGTTGCCGCCTCATCGACCTGAAGGTCCTCGGTCAAGGCGACGCCGTAGTGGCGCCGCGCCGCCTCCGGCGACACCAGCCCGCCGCGCACGTCTCTGAGCACCGACTCGACGGGGCGCCGGAGCGGGTCGCCCAGCCCGCCCGCGCCCGCAGTGATGAACGACAGGCTGTCACCGGCCTCCACCGCCACCACGTCGCACTTGGACGGCAGGTGCTCGGTCTCCCCGCCGGCGCGGTGAAGCATCTTGTGGCTGAGGTCGCCCGGCAGCCCGCCGGCCCACCCCCAGGGCCGACTCTGCCAGCGGTCGTCCTGGATGGTGATCTCGCCGTCGCTGTCGAAGCGGTACACCTTCTCCACCCCGTTGCCGCCGCGCCGGTGCCCGGCCCCGCCGCTGTCGGGGATCGAGCGATAGGTCTGGACCGTCACGGGGAAGTAGCTCTCGATGTACTCGGTGGGGATGTTGGTGAACAGCGGCCACCAGGAATGCCCGTCCATGCCGTCGCCCGCCGGGCGGCCCGGGAGCCCCCCGTAGCTGATCTCGCCGAGCTGGAAGTACTCGCCGCGGTCGTCCGTGCCGCTGTAGGTCAGCGCAGGGCTGGACCCGTAGCCGGCGCCGGCGGCGAACTCGGGAGCGCAGAGCGCGAGCACACCCTGGATGACGTCGAAATGCCGGGCGAGGGTGATGTTCAGCAGTCCCAGGGGGGCGGGGAACTCGGGGCTCACCAGCGAACCCGGCTCCAGGATCACCTCGATCAGGTCGTGGAACCCCTCGTTGAACGAGATCTCCGGGTCGAAGGCCATGATGAGGTAGATCCCCACGAACATCTTGAACATTCCCTCGTGGGTGGCGAGGTTGATGGGGCCGGGCGCCTGGGGGTCGGTGCCCGTCCAGTCGAAGAAGGCCTTCTCGCCCTCCCGCCACACGGTGAGTTTCATCTCGAAGGGGCCGTTGCCCTGGCCGTCGTCGTCCACCACGTCGGTGAAGTTCACCGGCTCGGTGGGGATGTGGCGGGCGATGATGGCGGCCATGGCGTCCCGCGTGCGCTGCAGCAGGGCGTCGCAGGCGCGCTGGTAGGTGGCGGTGCCGAAGCGCCTGCAGAGGTCCTGCACCCGGGTCGCCGCGGTGCGGCATGCCGCCACGAGCGCCATGAGGTCGGCCTCGTTCATCTCCGGCGTGCGGCTGTTGTTGAGGATGATCCGGAGCACGTCGACGTTCAGGCGGTCCTCGGCGAAGAGCTTCACCGGCGGGATGCGGATGCCCTCGTCCCAGATGGACGTGGCGGTGGCGGCCATGCTGCCCGGCACGGTGCCGCCGCAGTCCAGCACGTGCCCGAACATCGAGGCGTAGCCCACCCGCTCGCCGTCGAAGTCGATGGGGGCGAGCACCAGCCAGTCCGGTGTGTGCTGGATGGCGCCGCCGCACAGGTAGGGGTCGCTCTGCAGGATGACGTCGCCGGTGCGGATCTCGTCACCGAACGTCTCCAGCAGCAGCGGCACGTACGACCCGAACTGGCCCACGAGCATGTTGCCGGCGGCGTCGGTGACGAGGGGGAACTCGTCGTGCTGCTCGCGGATGATGGGCGACATCGCCGACTGGAGCACCACGGCGTCCATCTCCTCGCGGATGTTCAGCAGCGCGCTCTCGATGATCTCCAGCGTCGCCAGATCCACGGCTGCGGCCTCGGCGGTCACTTGGAGTCCTCCGGTGAGATCAGGAGGTTCGCCCATGCGTCGGTGACGGCGACGTGGCCGCCGTGAACGAAGGTGGTGGTGTCGGTCTGAGTGATGATCGCTGGCCCGGAGACCGCGTCGCCTGGCCGCAGGTGGTCGCGCTCGTAGACGCCCGCCTCGGTCCAGCCGCCCTGCTGGTAGACCTGCTCGGTCGAGGCCCGCGCCTGATCGCCGTCGCCGGGCACCACGGTCTGGGGTTTGGGCGCGATGTGCGCGGCTGGGCCACGCGCCTCGACGCGCACGTTCACCATCTCGATGGGGGCCTCGGGGACGAACCCGTAGAGGCGCTGGTGCTCGCTGCGGAAGCGCTCGGCGAGGGCGTCGATCAGCACCTCGCCGCCGTCGCCGGTGGGCACCGCGACCTCGATCTCGTACCCCTGGCGCAGGAAGCGGAGGTCACAGGTGTACGCCAGCACGCCCCCCGTGAGGCCCTGCGCGTTCAGCCACGCCTGAGCCCGGTCGACCATCTCCGAGAACGCCTTGGTCACGTCCTTGTCCTTGCCGGCCCGCAGTTCCCTGATGAGCGTCCGGCTGAAGGTGTTCCGATGGCCGACTGTGTGGAAGCCGTAAGCGGAGAGCACGCCGGGTGAAGGCGGCACCAGCACCGGAAAACATCCCAGCAGTCCGGCGAGCGCATTCCCGTGCAGCGGGCCGGCGCCGCCGAAGGCGACCAGGGTGTAGTCGCGGGGGTCCAGCCCGCGCTCCACGGACATGATGCGCAGCGCGCCGGCCATCTTCTCATTGGCGATGTCCACGACCGCCTGCGCAGTCTCGTGCGCGCTCATGTCGAGGTCTGATCCGAGGAGTGACAGCGCCCGCTCGGCAGCCTCGCGGTCCAGCGTGATCTCGCCGCCCAGCAGGCCCGCCGGAAGCCTGCCCAGCACGAGGTTGGCGTCGGTGACGGTGGGTCGGTCGCCGCCGCGCCCGTAGCAGACCGGCCCCGGCTCGGCGCCCGCGGAGGCGGGGCCGACGCGCAGGCCGCGCAGCAGCTCGGGCACGAAGGCGATCGAACCGCCGCCGGCGCCGATGCTGCGGACGTCCACGCTGGGCGAGCGGACAGGGTGGTCGCCCACCACCGTGTCGCGGGAGATCAGCGCCTCGCCCCCCGTGCAGACCGAAACGTCGGTGGAGGTGCCGCCCATGTCGAGCGTCAGGATGTCGGCGAACCCTGCGGCGGTGGCGACCGCCAGCGCTCCGGCCACGCCGCCCGACGGTCCGGAGACGATGGTCTCCACGGGACGCACCGCCGCCGCGTCGCTCGACATCAGCCCGCCGTCGGAGCGCACCACGTTCACGGTGCAGTCGAGCCCCTCGGCGTGCAGCCGGGAACCGAAGGCCTGCAGTGACCGGGACACCGAGGGCGAGATGTAGGTGTTGACCACGGCGGTCATGGCGCGCTCGTACTCGCGGTACTCCGGCAGCACCTCGTGGGAGAGGGTCACGTGAAGGTCCGGCGCCATGTCGCCGGCGATGCGGCGCACCTGCAGCTCGTGGTCGGGGTTGGCGTAGCTGTGCAGGAACACGACGGCGATGGCCTCCGCGCCGCGCTCGGCCAGGTCGGCGACGGCACGGCGGGCGGCCTCGGTGTCGAGGGGGACCTCGACGGTCCCGTCGGCCCGTACCCGTTCGGGGATCTCGCGGGTCAGCTCGAGGGGCACCAGCGGGTCGGGCTTCACCCAGCTCAACCAGCCGACGAGGGGTCCCGGCGTCTGGGAGCGCGCCAAGTGCAGGATCTGGCCGAACCCTGCGGTCGTCAGCAGGCCGATGGTGGCGCCGCGCCGGGTGAGCAGCACGTTGAGCGCCGCGGTGGAGCCGTAGTGCAGCGACGCGATGGCACCGCGGCCCGCGCCGGCGGCGTCGCACACCTTGGCGATCCCGTCGGGCACCGCCTCAGTCGGGTCGCTCGCGGAGGGGGTCTTGGCGATCCACGTGTGCCCGGAGGCGGTGTCGGTCAGGACCAGGTCGGTGAACGTGCCGCCGGCGTCGACGGCGAGCGAGAGGCTCATGGCGCTCCACCGTCGGCGAGCGAGCGGGTCATCGGATCACCCGGTTGTGGCGTTGCCGGCGGGAGCGGGCAGGGCGGCCAGAACCACATCGAGATCCACGACATCGCCGTACTTGGCGTCGATGTCGAAGAGGTTGGCCTCGTGCGGCTCGGCCGCGAT
>JAPPDX010000094.1 GCA_028824415.1 bacterium
GGTGTGGACCTGGTTGTGGCAGTGGCTGCAGAGCAGGCACATGTTGTCGATGTCGGTCGGGCCGCCGTGTTCCCAGTGCCACACGTGGTGGGCTTGGCACCAGTTGGGCGACGTGGCGCAGCCGATGCAGCCCTTGTCCCGCGCCGCAAGCACCGAGCGTTGGTGCTTGGTGGCGTGGCGGCGGCCGCGGCCCAGCCACAGCGGCCGGCTCTTCTGGTCGAAGATGGCGGGCAGGACGTTGGCGTCACAGGCCAGGCGGAGCAGTTCCTCCGCCGACAGCGGGGTGCCGTCAACGAGGCGGGGGCCGGCGAGGTGGCCGGCGAGGATGTCGTAGTCGACGATGACGAGCAGGTCGGCGCCCTGGGCGGCTCCCGCGGCCCCGCTGTCGCCGTGGGTGACGAGCGACTCCAGAGCATCCGCGAGGCGCTGCTGGGGAGTGGCCCGGTTCTTGGGGTCCTCGGTTCGCCAGAGCCTGTTCGCCGCGGCGGTGATGGCCGTCTCGATGCGGCTGCCGACGACGGGATCGAACCGGCCGAACAGCTCGAACATGCCGTCGGGCTGGCGCTTGAAGCTGAGCCGCCGCTGGGCGCGCTGGCGCTTGCGGCGCTCCGCGAGGTCGCCGCGGTCGCGCTCGTTGAGATGGTCACGCACCGTGGCGCCGAACAGATCGGCGGGCTGCTCGGTGGCCGCCGTGAGCAACTCGTCCTCATCGATCGGCGCCCCCGGCGGTGCCGCCTCGGCGGCCTCGGCGATCAGCCGGGCGTGCTGCGGCGTGATCGCCCCCTCAGCCAGAGCCCGCGCCGCCTTCGGCACCTGCGCCAGTCGTCCCGCCTCCTTGACCTGCCGCTTGGCCGACCCCCGGGACTGCTTCACATCGTTGCGCAACACGTCGGCGGCCCGCGCCTCGCCATCCCGGCGGGCCAGAGCATCGATCGTCTCGGCCTTGACCGCGGCGAGCCGCGACTCGAACCGCCCGACGAGCCGCAACCGCTCCGCCAAACGCTCCCCGTCCAACGCCCGCAGCCCCGCCAGCGACAAATCGAACGAAGCCAGAACCCGATCGGCCAGATCGGCGCCGGACTCGGCGTTGCAGTGGTCCAGATCGGTCATCGGTCGTCCCCCGAGGGCATCAGTCGCAACGGGCTTGGGTCGGCCAAACCGACAAGCCGGTCGGGGAACACCAACCCCGCCGAAGCAAGGGCCAGTGACCGGTACCCGTACTCTAGCACCCCGCAGCGATAGTCACAACATCTGTTCGAATAGTTTTCGAAATATCTTGAAGTGTTCGCGTCCATTGGCGCGCTATGTGTGCCTCCGACGGATGCCAGTCACACACAACCAACGCGCTACCGCGGTCGCCACCGTCGGCAACGACCACGGCGAGGCAATCCTCACCGGCAGCCATCTCGGCTCCACCAACGGCGCCGCCGTCGCTGCCGGGCGGATTCAGTCGCCAGTGGGTCTTGCCTGCTTGCTCGACTTCCTGGCTACCTCGACTCCCAACACTCGGCTGGGCACTGGTCCGGGCGACGGGCGCGGTAGGGCGCCGTTGTCCCTCAGTCGGGCCAGAGCCAGGCGGCTTTGGCTGCTGTCTTGTAGATGTACTCGGCCGCGCCGGGGTCGTCTTCGTGCATGAGGTTGGCCATGATGCGCAGCGCCATCTCCATAAGGGTCTGCGATTGCATCCCGAACTGCACCAGCCGGCTGATGAGGCGGGGGCGGCCGATGGCGTAGGCGAAGAGACGGGCCACCTTGTAGTAGGCGCCGTAGGTGCTCTCCAGCAGCTCGGGGTAGCGGGACAGCGCCAGACCGTCGTCGCAGATCACAGCCTCCGCCACCAGTTCGGCGGCCAGGCGGCCCGTCTCGTAGGCGTAGTCGATCCCCTCGCCGTTGAACGGGTTCACCGAGCCCGCCGCGTCGCCCACCACCAGGAAGTTGGGCCCGGCCTTGGGGTTCACCGAGCCGGCCATCGGCAGGCGGCCCCCGACCGGCGGCGCCAGCGGGGCGGTCGGGTCGAGCCCCCAGCGCTCGGGCGCGGCATAGGCCCACTCCTCCATGAGGTGACTGGTGTTCACGTTCCGCCAGTCCTTGTATGAGGTAAGCAGGCCGATGCCCACGTTCACGGTCCCGTCGCCGAGCGGGAAGATCCATCCGTAGCCGGGCAGGGTGGCGCCGTTGCGGTCGCGCACGTCGAGGGCGCTCTCGATCCAGGGATCATCACTGTTGGGGCTCTCGAAGTAGGTGCGGATCGCCATTCCCTGGGGCCAGGTGCGCTCGCGGCGGCAGCCGAGCCCTCGCCCCACCCGGGAGTTCGCCCCGTCGGCGACCACCAGGTAGGAGGCCTCCACGTCGCTGCTCTCGCCGGAGGCGCGGTCCACGACGCGCACCCCCCGGCAGAGGCTGCCGGTCAGCAGCGGTTCTGTGGCCTCGGCTCCGTGCCACACCAGCGCCCCAACCTTGCGGGCGTGCTCCAGCACTGCGGCGTCCAGCGTGCTGCGCCGCACCACGTAGCCGTGGGCGGGGAAGATCGGGTGCTCGGGCCAGGGGAGCTCCCGGGTGTGGCCGTGGGCGACGGCACGCAGGCCGCCGAATCGGTGGTACGCCCCGATCTCGTCGCCGAGGCCCATGTCGCCGAGCTGCTTGACCGCCCGGGGGGTCAGTCCGTCACCGCAGGTCTTGTCCCGAGGGAACCGCTTGCGCTCCAGCACGAGCACATCCAGTCCCTGCAGTGCCGCCCAGTAGGCGGTGGCCGCGCCGGCTGGTCCGCCGCCGACGACGACCAGATCGTGGCGGTGGGCGATCGTCAGGCTCCGTCGCCGGCTGCCAGGAGAGGTGCCAGGAACCCCGCCACGTCGTCGGGGGTCACGTTCTCGTCGAAGCGCTCGGGAAGTTCCAGCGTTCCGGCGGCCAGCAGATCGTCGACGATCGGCGCCAGAGTGGCGGCCACGTCGCTCTCACCGTGGGTGATCCGCTCGTAGAGCACCACCGCCAGGATCTCCCTGCCGGTCAGCTCGTCGTAGTGGCCGGGCATGTTGGCGAACCAGCCGGCAACCCGACCGCGGTCGGCGGAGCCGTACGGGTTTCCCTCGCCGGTGCCGTCGGTGGCGATGGCCACCCAGGTGATGTGCTGGGCCAGCCCCACGTTCTCGGCGTCGTCGGGGAAGGTCAGCAGGACTTCGCCGTCGTTCAGCCGGGGTCCGCTGCCGCCTCCGGCGCCCGAGGCCACGTGGCAGGTGGCGCACTCCTGCGCGTACACCGCTTGGCCGTCGGCCACGATGCCGGTTGCGGCTCGGGTGGGATCCTCCAGGGTTCCGATGTACATGAACACCCAGATGGGCAGGAACAGCAGCACCGGCATCACCCAGTAGGGGATCTTGTTGCGCCCCAGCGCGGCCTGCACCCAGGGCTTCGGCGGCGGTGGTGGGGGAGGTGGTGCCGCCGGCGGTACCGCCGGCAGGGGGGACTTCGCCGGAGCCGCAGCAGCGGGTGCCCCGGCGGCTGCGGTGGCCGGGGCGGGGGACGCCGCACCCTCGGCGGGCGAACCTGCGGCAGGTCCGGCCTCACCGGTCAACTCCAAGCGTCGCTGACGCGACCGCTCAAGCAGATAGTCGGGTACTTCGGTCATGGTCCTCCGTGCGCGGTGGCGACCGCCGGCGAGATCCTAGCGTCGGCCATCTGCGGGCCGGTGCGGCTGCTCGCGCGGCCGCCGTCTGGATGCCGACAGCAGGCTAGACTCCTTGTGAGCACTTTCACGAGCGCACTTGTTCCGTGTGTGTGCTCGGGCGGCCTGCGTGGCTAACATCGCTTGGTCAACCAGAGGGAGCAGCGTGGCTGAAATCCGGGCGATCGACTTAGCGGCGAAGAAGTTCAACCGCGCCATGGTTGGCAGTTCGGTGCTGCTGTTCGGTGTGCTCGCCCTCTGGCTGGGAATCACCGGCGACGCCGACCCGCCCTACTTCAATGTGGCCTTCACGTCCTCGTGGGTCGTGAGCTGCCTGGGGATCTACGGCGTTCTCTGGTACGCCCGCCGCCGGGAGCCGGGGGAGCCCGTGACCTGGGGCGGCGCCATGGTCGGCGCCACGCTGGCGTTCTTCCTGATGTTCTGGATCTACGGCGTGGTGCCGCACTGGTGGCTGGTGTTCGCCGACAGCGAATTGAACTGGCGTGCCGACCGCATGCTGGTCGGTCCGGCGCTGCCGGGCTGGTGGGCACCGGGACAGAACCTGCTGACCTGGGCGTTGCCGTTCGATCTGACCTATCGAGTCGCCCGCGACGTCGTCGCCACGGTCATCTACGGCCTGTTCCTGGTGGGCCAGATTGCCATCCACGTCATGTGGCAGAACCGAGACCGCCCGCCCGTGGAGGTGCCGGAGCCGGCTTCCCGCTATGGCCGGCCCTTGGTGCGGGAAGGAGCTGAAGCCTGATGGCTGCCAACGACGCCAATCCCCCGATGCCGGAGTTCCGCGACGACTACGTACTTGCCGAGGTCGACGCCGAGTGGCTCTCGGCCGCCGTCAAGCCCAAGCAGTTCATCCACATCGACCAGTCCGAGTGCATCATGTGCGAGGGCTGTGTGGACATCTGCCCGTGGAAGTGCATCCACATGGTCACCCCCGACGCCATCGACATGGCCATCGGCACCGAGCGACCGGGCAATGACCCCAGCGATCACGTGATCTTCACGATCGACGACGACGTCTGCACGCGCTGCGCCCTGTGCGTGGATCGCTGCCCCACCGGTGTCATCATCATGGGCAAGGTTGGCGAAGCGCCTCCCGACGGCGATCCTCACCAGCGCGTGGTCAGCTACGGCTACGGCTACGGCATGCGGCTGGCGTAGCTACCGAACGGCGACGAGAGAGGCGAACGAGTTGGCACCCAGGCTCCCGACAGCAGACGACCTTCGCCGCATGAGTGGACAACTCGGCGGCAAGGCGTCGGACCTCATGGGTCAGGTCCAGGGGTCACAGGCCTGGTTGTCGATCTTCCGGCCCGGCTCGATCTTCCGCAAGGGCTACACCGACAGCCCGCGGAACCGGTCCTACGTCATCATGAACAGCGTCCTGTATCACCTCCACCCCGTGAAGGTGAAGCGCCACGGCGTGCGGGTCAGCTACACGCTTTGTCTCGGGGGGCTCAGCTTCTTTCTGTTCATCCTGCTGACGGTGACCGGCATCTTCCTGATGTTCTTCTACCGACCGACCGCCGCGCAGGCCTGGGACGACATCTACATCCTGCAGACCGAGGTGGCCTTCGGGCTGCTTGTGCGGAACATTCACCGTTGGGGCGCCCATCTGATGGTGCTGACGGTGTTCCTGCACATGGCCCGGGTCTTCTACCACGGCGCTTACAAGCCGCCGCGGGAGTTCAACTGGGTGATCGGCGTGATCCTGCTGACGCTCACCCTGCTGCTGTCGTTCACCGGCTACCTGCTGCCGTGGGATCAGCTGGCGCTGTGGGCCGTGACCGTTGGCACCAACATGATGGGCTTCACCCCGGTGTTCGGCGACCAGGTGAGATTCGTGCTGCTCAGCGGCGTGGAGATCGGAACGGACACGCTGCTGCGGTGGTATGTCCTACACGTTCTGATGTTACCTTTCGTTCTGATTATTTTCCTTGCGGTCCACTTCTGGCGGGTTCGCAAGGACGGCGGGATCTCGGGACCGCTGTAGGCCGCTGCGAGGGATCGACGAGCCATGACCGAAATCCCCGAACACCTGCTGCGCCGCGCCAAGGAGGCGCGCGAGCGGCTGGAGGGCTCCGGCGCGCCCCCCGAGGGCGAGGCGCCGACGTCTGACGCTCCTCCGGCTGAAGAGGCCGCACCGGCCGCGCCGGCCGGCGACGAGGAGAAGATCCCGGCACACCTGCTGGATCGCTCACGCTCGGCCTCCGAGCAGGCCGCCATGGCACCGGCTGCGCCCGGTGGGCCTGTCGCCCCGGCTCCGCCGAGCCTGCCCACCGGTCCCGGCGGGCACACCCAGCGGCTGCTTACCGTCGTGAAGTCGGGCTCGATCCAGGACGTCAAGGCCACGCCGCAGGACAGGGTGCACGTCTGGCCGCACCTCCTGCTGGGCGAGTTCGTGGCCTCGCTGTTCATCACGGCGTTCCTGCTGATCTTCTCGGTCTTCGTGAACGCCCCCCTGCTGGAGTTGGCGAACGTCAACGAGACGCCCAACCCCTCCAAGGCGCCGTGGTACTTCCTGGGCCTGCAGGAACTCCTGACGATGTTCCACCCCATGGTCGCCGGCGTGACCATTCCCGGGATCGCCCTGTTCCTGCTGATCCTGGCCCC
>JAPPDX010000135.1 GCA_028824415.1 bacterium
CCGCCGGTCTTGACCGACAGGATGCCCTCGATCTCCACAGTGGGGCCGCACCACTCCAGGCGAACCTGATGGGCCAGGGCGGTGAGCGCCGGCACCTGCTCGTCGTCGACGGCGGCCAGCGCCGCCAGCTCGCCGGCCTCCAGCAGCCGGCGCTCGTCGATCAGCGCCACCTCGGCGGCGCGCAGCAGCCGGCGGGCCTCTGTGGCCGTCCCCGTCGGCACTACCCCACCGCCTCCCTGAGGGCGTCGAGCCGCGCCGCCCGCCGCCGCCGGGCCCCCAGGGCACCGTCCAGGTCCACCTCCACGAAGCGGGTGGTGCTGTTCGGCGCGGACTGAGCGACATCGTCCATGTCAGCACTGATGACCGTGGCGACCATCACGTAGCCGCCGCCGGACACAGCGTCGCGGTGCAGCACGATCGGCTCGACACCGCCCGGGATCTGGATGGATCCGATGGGGTAGGGAGCATCGACGATGTTGGAAGGATCGCTGCCCGCGCCGAAGGGCGCAACCCGCTCGCGGAATTCCAAGGCGGCGCCGCGGTAACGGAAGCCGGTCCGGTCGGCCAGCGTGGTGAGGCGCCATTCGGCATCCAGGAACGCCCGGCGGCCCTCGCCGGTGAGGCGGTGATCGTAGAGGCCCATCATCACCCTGATCTCGCGATGTTTCGGGTGCGTGCTGCGCAGCGCCTCCGGCACCGACCGGCCCGGGGCCGCACCGTCGGCGTCGCCGACCGGCAGCTCGTCGCCGGCGGCCAGCGCCCGGCCCTCGACGCCGCCGAGCGCTCCGAGGGCGTAGGTGGAGCGGCTGCCCAGCATCACCGGCACGTCAAAGCCGCCGCTGACTGCCAGGTAGGCCCGCGCCCCCGACCGCAGGAAGTCGAACGACAGCACGTCGCCGGCCTCCACGCCGAAGCTCTCCCAGGTGGGGCGGGGCTCACCGCCGAGGCGGGGCGGCAGGTCCGCACCTGTGACCGCCACGGTGGCGGGCCGCTCGAAGCGCAACTCGGGCCCCATGTACGTGCACTCCAGCACCGCGGCATCCTCGCCGTTGCCGACCAGGAGGTTGGCGGCCAGCGAGGAGTACTGGTCCAGCGATCCCGACGGCGGGATGCCCACGTTGTAGTAGCCGGGCCGGCCCGCATCCTGCACGGTCGTGGAGAGTCCGGGGTTCAGCACGCTAACCGCCATCGAGGACCTCCATCAGCCCCCGGTTGTAGCCGTCGGGGTCGGCCAGGAAGCGGCCCAGCGAGAACGTCACGGGGGCCTGGCGGAACCGGAACCGGCGGGCCTCGACCTGCGCCGTCAACTCGTCATAGGCCTCTCGGTCGATGGGCAGGTACTTGACGATGAACCCCGGCTTGAAGAACACGAGGGAGTCCGCAAAGTCGGGATGGGTTTGTGTGGGGTCGTAGATCGGAGCCGGCGTGATGCCCAGCATCTGGTAGCCGCCGGCGCCCCGGACCGAGTAGATGCTCCCGAAGCAGCCACCGTGGCCGATCGTCTGGCGGGGGGTGTCGGTACGTGGCGAGAGGTACTTGGGGACCTCGAGTTGGCGCTCGCGCGGGACCATCTGGAACAGGAACGGCAACCCGGCCACGAACCCGACCATCGAGGCGATCCAGGGCGAGCCGGCGTGGGCGGCCGCGAAGTCCCCCGCCGCGTCGAAGCCGTTGATCCGGGCCGCGTACTCCAGATCGGTGGCCTCGGGGTCCTGGCGGTTGGACCGGAACCGCGAGGCTGTCTCCCGCGTCCACGGGTCGTCGTAGAGGATCGGCACCTCCACGATGGTGGTCCGCAGATCGAAGCCCGTACCGTCACCGACGCCGTCCTCGATGGACTCCAGCTCGGCTTCGAGCTCCTGTGGCGCCACGAGGTCGGGATCGAAGCGCACCTGGTAGGAGACGTTGGCCGGGCAGATGTCGATGACGCCGTCGATCCGCCGCTCGGCGAGGGTCGCCGTGACGGCCATGGCCCGGAAGGTGGCGGCCAGGTTCATCTCCTCGTCGAACTCGACGAAGATGTGATCGTCCCCGCCGAAGCTGCGCCTGACCATGAGCCTGCGGCCACTCACCCGGGCCGGACGGTAAACAGCACCTGGCCGGCATCCACCATCTCGGCATCGGCCACGGCCACACCCGCGATCGTCCCCGTGGTGCCCGCCTTCACCTCGAAGAACTGCTTCATGACCTCGACGATGGCCACGGTCGTGTCGGGTCCGACGGGGCTGCCGACGCCGACGAACGGGTCCAGCTCGGGCGCCGGGCGCCGGTAGAACACGCCGGGCAGAGGTGACCGGATGTCCACTGTCAAGCCGGTTCGTCGGCGACGGGCGCGCCGGCGCCGCTCACGACAGGTACGGACCGAGGGCGGCCCGCACAGCGGCGGCCACCTCCACCGCGCCCGGGGTATCGGAGTGGACGCAGACGATGTCGGCCCGCATCGGGATCTCGCTACCGTCGATGGCGACAGCAGTGTTCTCGGTGACGGCCCGCACCGCGCCGGCGGCTGCCATCGCGGGATCGACCGCGGCGTGATGGCGGGTGATGATGAGGCTGCCGTCGGGCCGGTACTCCAGGTCGGAGTAGTACTCGCCGAAGAAGCCCTGGGGTCGGCCGCCCCAGACCTCCTCGTGGGTGGTGTTCGCCATGCCCAGCAGCGGGGTGTCCAGGGCGTCGGCCGCGGCGGCGATGGCGGCGGCCACGTCGGGATCGGAGGCGGCCTGGCCGTACAGCGCGCCGTGCGCCTTGATGTAGCCCAGGCGCATCCCCTCGGCGGTCAGGAACCCGCTCAGCGCCCCGGCCTGGTAGATGATCGAGGCGGTGATCTCCTCGGAGTCCATGGCCATGGCCCTCCGGCCGAAGCCCTGCCGGTCCGGGAACGAGGGGTGCGCACCCACCTGCACGCCGTGGCGCTTGGCCAGCCGGACGGTGCGCTGCATGACGCTGGGGTCCGAGGCGTGGAAGCCGCAGGCCACGTTGGCCATGTCGACGTACGGCATGATCGCCTCGTCGTCTCCGCACTCGTAGATGCCGTAGCCCTCGCCCATGTCGCAGTTGATGGCAACCATGCCGCTCCTCCGGTGGTTCCACGTACCCGTCAGCAGGGCGAATTCGGACTCTCCGCTCCCCGTGCCGTCCCCGGCGTGTCCTCCACGCTAGACGGCGCGGGTGGTCACGGCGGAGGGATCTCGGGCAGGCCCTCGGTGGGCATGCGGTGCAGGCTCTCGACGGTGCCGCGGGTCATGGTCGGCTCTATGCCCAGCGATTCCAGCAGTTCGGTGGCGGCCTGCATCTCGGCATGACGCCGCTCGCTGTGCGTGTCGGTGCCCTCCAGGAGCGTGCGGAGAAACGTCTCGTCGGCGGAGGTGAGCTGAGCGATCACGTTCTCCCACGTCTCCTCCGAGAGCCCGGCGGCGGCTGCGGCTCGCATGGCCTCGATCAATAGCGCCGGCAAACCCTTCATGACCACGCTGCGCAGCAGCTTGCGCGTCGCCGCGGCTCCCGGCTCGTCGCCGATCCATTCCACAGGGACGCCGATCGGAGACAGCGTCCCGACGTAGCGCTCCGCGCCCGGACCCGAGGCGAGGGACTTCCCGAACAGGCCGTTGCCGGGCACCATCGCCATCAGCGCCACGTCCACGAACAGTAACGAGCGGCCCGCCGCCACCTTGGCCAGGTCCCGCTTCCGCTCCGCCGGGGCGGTAGACAGGTCGGCGTACACGGCGCCGGCGGGAATGGCGTCGAGTGCCTGGGTGAGCGCTGCCATGGCATCGCCGGCTGCGGTGGCGGCCATAACCAGATCGGCGCCCTCGACGGCCGCCTTGGGCTCGGTCACCCGCCGCACGGACTGTGGGGTTCCCGTCGGGGCCGGGTCATAGCCCGTCACGGTGGCGCCGGCGGCGGCCAGGTCGGCGGAGATCAGCGAGCCCGCCTCGCCCAGGCCGAAGAACCCGACGGTCAGCCCGCTAAGCATCGTCGGACCGTTCGGGGGAACCGACGCTTGAGGACCGCTGCTCCTGGATTCCGGCCTCCGCCGGAATGACGAGCGAGACAGTCCGCCGCACCGGATGCAGAGCCTCCGGCCGGCCTACAGGTCCTCGAGCCGGTCAACGTGGACGACGCCGAGTTCGGCCAGCTTGGCGCCGAGCCCGGCGATGTCCAGGGAGAGTTCGCCGGCGGCCAAGCGCTGCCGGACGACTTCCTCGGCGGCCATTCGCTTGCGGGCTGCCTCCAGCACCTCGGCGGCCTGCAGCCGCGGCACCACGACCACCCCGGTGTCATCCGCGCAGACCACGTCGCCGGGGTGGACGGCCTGCTCGCCGAGGACGACGGCGGTGTTCACCCAGCCGGGCGTGGTCTTCATGGGACCCTGGCAGCCGATGTGCTGGGACCACACCGGGAAGCCCATCTCGCGGATCGAGTCCACATCGCGGATCGCCCCGTCAGTGACGAGCCCCACCCCACCCCGGGCGACCGTGGAAGTGGCCATGAGCTCCCCGTACAGGGCGTTCGTGGAGGGTGCGGTGCTGGCGACCACCAGCACATCGCCCGGCTCCAGGAGCCCGATGGCGGCGTGGATCATGATGTTGTCGCCCGGGTGGACCAGCACGGTGATGGCCGAACCGGCTATCCGGGCCCCCTGCTGGACGGGCCGGATGTGAGCTCCGGCGAAGCCGAACCGGCCCATGGCCTCATGCACCGTGGAGGTGTCGACCTCCAGGAATCCCTGGACCAGCTCGCGGGGTGCCCGCTCGACTTTGCGGACGACGACGTTGGGGTTCATTGCGGATCCTCCCCTACGGACGCACACCGGCTTCGGCGAGGAAATTCAAGGTGCGCTCCAGCGCGTGGGGCGCCGCCTCGGGGTGGTAGGAGTCGCGGGCGTCGCAGTTGAAGCCGTGGTCGGCGCCCGGGTAAACGTGCACAGGCACCGTTGGGTGCGCTTTGGCTATCTCCTCCACGTCGGAGAGCGGAATCATGTAGTCCACCTCCCCGAAGAGCAGCATGACCGGAGCTTTCGGCTCGCGATCCAAGAACTGGATGATCTGCCCGCCGTAGTAGCCGACGGCGGCCGCCACCGGCAGGCCGTGCGCCGCCAGCCACGCCAGGCTGCCGCCGTAGCAGTAGCCCACGACGCCGACGGGACCGTTCCCCGCCAGATGCGCGACGGCGGCGCCGACGTCGCGCACCGCGTCGTCCCAGTCGACGGCGCCCCGCATGGCCCGGCCCTGAGTCACGGACTCCTCGGTGTACGCCAACTCCACACCGCGTTCGAGACGGTCGAACAGCGCCGGTGCGACGGCCCGGAAGCCCATGGCGCCGTAACGGTCCACGACGTCGCGGAGGTGCGCGTTCACGCCGAAGATCTCCTGGACGATCACGATTCCGGCGGGGGCGTCGGCGGGACCGGCCTCATAGGCGTCGAGTTCGTGACCGTCGTCGGCGGTGAGTCTGACCATGGCTGGATTACTCCTCGTGCTCGTGGGGCGGCGGCCCGATCTCGCCGACCGCCCCGGTGTCAGTACTTGTAGTGATCGGGCTTGTAAGGGCCGTCCGGCGGCACGTCCAGGTAGTCGGCCTGGGCGTCGCTGAGGCGGCTGAGCCGGATGCCCAGGGCCTCGAGATGCAGCCGGGCCACCTCCTCGTCGAGGTGCTTCGGCAACGTCACCACCTGGGGACGCCCGGAATCGTCGCGGTACGCCTCGGCGTCGGCGTGCAACTCCATCTGCGCCAGCACCTGATTCGTGAAGCTGAAGGACATCACGAAGCTTGGGTGCCCGGTGGCGTTGCCCAGATTCAGCAGGCGCCCCTCCGACAGCAGGATCACCGAATGCCCGTCGGGGAAGACGTACTCGTCCACCTGATCCTTGATGTGCACCCGCTGCACATCCGACAGCCGCTGCAGGCCGGCCACGTCCACCTCGTTGTCGAAGTGGCCGATGTTGCCGACGATGGCCTGATGCTTCATCCGGCCCATGTGCTCGGCGGTGATCACGTCCCGGCAGCCGGTGGCGGTGATGAAGATGTCTCCCGTACTCATCACGTCCTCGAGGCGGCACACCTGGTAGCCCTCCATGGCGGCCTGTAGGGCGCAGATGGGGTCGACCTCGGTCACGACCACGCGGGCGCCCTGGCCCGCCAGGGCGGCGGCGCAGCCCTTCCCAACGTCGCCGTAGCCGCAGACCACCGCCAGCTTCCCGCCCAACATCACGTCGGTGGCCCGCTTGAGGCCGTCGATGAGCGAGTGCCGGCAGCCGTAG
>JAPPDX010000084.1 GCA_028824415.1 bacterium
GCCGGGGGGCGGCGCCGGATCGATTTCGCCAGACGATCCGCCGACGGCCACCGGCGGCCCCGACCGGGCGATCACCGACAACTCCGGGCCCCCGACCGGGCGCGGCAACCAGAGTTAGAAGCCGCTGCCGCGCATCGAGCCCAGCAGGCGGCCGCCTCGCCAGGCCTCGACGTAGCAGGTCACCTCCCGGTGCCGCCCGATGGGATCCGACCAGGTCTCGTTCGTGGGGCTCAGGAGGCCGATTTCCAGCTCCGACAGCTCGTACTCCTGGCCCACGAACCCCTCGAACTGCTCGTAGCAGTGCCGCTCGGCCCAAGTCTGCATCTCGTCGCCGCCGGGGAACGGCTCGCCCGCCTCGGCGGGGTGGAAGATCTGGAAGTACACCTCGCCGTCGTGGGGCCCGGCACAGTCCACGACCGTCGTCAGCTGCTGGAACTGATTGTCGCCGAGGGCCGTGAGGTAGCTGTTGAAGCACTGGCCGACCTCCAGCTCGTAGCGGTTGACGATGAGGCCCTCGAGTCGGTCGGTCTCCTCGACCACGGGCAGCCCGTCGCGCCGCAGGGTGTCGGTGTCGTCGGCGGCTTCGGGGTCGGGTCGCAGGATCCGGACCGGTGCGGAATCGTCGAGCCCGACCTCGTCCTCCTCCCCGCCGCAGCCGGCCACGATCCCGGTGAGGGCGATCAGCGCCACCGCCGTCGCCCCGAGGCTGCGGACGCCCCCGGAACGCCACCCCACAAGGTAGGCGCCACGTCGCGCAGCAGCGTCGCCGGGAAGTCGCGGGCGCGCCATCAGTAGGCGGGCAACGCCCGGTCGACGTAGCTGAACATGACGTAGAGGATCACCAGGAACGGCACGACTGCGACCGTATACCGCAACGCACGGCGACCCGACCGCCCGATGGTCCAGCCGACCATCCAGACGGCCGCCGCCGCCAGCCCCCACAGCACCGCCGGAAGGATGGCGTCGCGGTCGCCGTTGAGGCCCTCGCCGAACCCCGCCTCGGTCACCGGGGCCGGGGGTGCCTGCGGCGCCGGTTGGCGAGCCGGCGTGGTGGCCTGGCGGGCGTCCTCTCCCGTCCCGCTCTCAGTGGGAGTGCTGCCGGTGGCTTGCGGGGCTGGCTTGCCGGAGGGAAGAGTCTCGGTCTCGATCCCCGGGCTCGCCGGCACGGCCGCCGGCGCTGTTGCGGCATCATCCTCGCCGCCGCTCGTGTCACCCGCCGGTCCGGGCGCCTCCGGCTCGTCGGCGGCCTGGGCCGCCCCGGCGGCATCGACATCCGTCTCTCCGGCCGCGAGCTCGGCCAGTTGGACGTAGTCGGCGCCGACGGGCTCGCCGGGGCGGGGCAGCCGCACCACGGGATCGCCCACGAGGGCGGCATGCACGATGATCCGCTTCTTCGAGCTGTACTTGGGGTGGCAGGACGTGAGCGTGAGCCGGTTGTCACCCACGTCGTCGAGCACTTCGAGGGCGGTCGGGGCGACGATCCGGAATCCCAGGGCGTGGCCGGCCATGCCCGGCTGGCCGGGCAGCACCCGGTAGACGAAGCGCCCTTGCAGGGTCTCGACGATGATGCTGTCGCCGGCGTTCAACTCGTTGAGCCGGCCGAAGGGCGCGCCGTAGGTGGTGCGGTGGCCGGCGATGGCGGCGTTGCCGGGCTGGCCGGGCAGAGGTGTGGTGCTGTAGTGGCCGGGTCCCTTGCGGAGGTCCTCGACCTCGACGCCCGACACGACGATCGAGTCCAGGTCGATGGACGGGATGAGGATGCGGGCGATCGCCTCGCCGGCCTCCGGGTAGACCAGCGGCAGCATCTCCTCCACCTCGCGGTCGAGCAGGCGCGCGACCGCGCGCGCCGGCGCCGGCTCGGAGATGTGGCTGACGACGTCGGGAAGGCTCGGCAGCTCCGGGAGCGACACGGGCGGGGGCCGGTCGGCGGTGACTGGCTGCGCCGCGCTTGGGGCGGCTTCGCCGGTTGCGCTTGGCGGGACCGCGGCGGGCTCGGGCGACGGCGCGGCGGCGGCCGGGTCACCCTCGGGTTCGTCCGGCGTCTCGGGGCCGTCCGGCTGCGCCGCGGCGCTGCCGGGATCGGGCTGCGCCGGCCCATTCTCCGCTTCCGTCGCGACGGCATCTGCCTTGGTCGCCGGCGCTCTGCCGCCGCTCTCGCTCGCCGCGGCGGGCGGCGCCGGAGCGGCCGGCGGATCGGTGGCCCCGCCGGGGTCCGGCTCGGCGAATGACCCATCGGCAGCGTCGGGCGTGCCGGCGGCGGGTCGGCGGGCCCCCTGGCCGGCCTCGGCGGCGATGCGGAAGCGCTCGGCGAGGTCCCCCTCCAGGTTGCTCTGGGCCTGCGCCTGCTGCAGTCCCGTGCCCCAGAGTTGGAACACAACGAACAGCAGCATCACGGCGCCGAGGACCGCCAGCGTGCGCCCGACGGCGCTGAGGATCCGCGGCAGCGTCACGTCCCGATGGTACCGACACCCCCCGCGTCGCCGATGACCGGGGTGCCGGCGGCGGCCGGGGCACGCCCGGTCCGGACCGGTAGCCTGCAGTTCTCTCCGAAGGGGTCGTCGTGGAATCTGCTGTCTGGCTTCGTGATGCCGTCTGCTGCCGGGGAGGGTTCCCGGCTCTGGCCGGAGTCGACCTCGACGTGGCCGAGGGGGAGATCCTGCTGCTGCGAGGCCCCAACGGGGCGGGCAAGACCACGCTGCTGCGCCTGCTGGCCGGCCTGGCGACCCTGGACGGCGGCCGGGGCACGGTGCTGGGCTGCGACCTGCAGAGCGACCGGCGGGCGCTGCGCCCCCATGTCGGGCTGCTCGGCCACGACCTGATGCTGTACGAGGATCTCACCGTGGGGGAGAACCTGCGCTTCTTCGCCGCCCTGGCGGGGGCATCCGGGGCCGAGGTGCGGGGGGCTCTGGAGCGGCTGGAGGTGGCGTCCCGACTCCACGATGTCTCACTGCGGCGCCTCTCGGCCGGCCAGCGCAAGCGGGTCGCCACCGCGGTGTTGGCGCTGCGGCGCCCCCGCCTCTGGCTGCTGGACGAGCCGCACGCCGGGCTCGACGAGTCCGGTCGCGGCGCGGTGAACCGGCTGGTGCGCGACGCCGCCGGCAGCGGCGCGACGGTGGTGCTGGCCTCCCATGAGGCCCCCGCCGCGGCCGAGGTGGCGACCCGCACGGTGCATCTGGCCGGAGGGGTGGCCGTGAGCCGTGACGCGGAGGGCGCCTCGCCACCGGCGGAGGTGCCCGATGCGTGAGGTGCTGCTGGTCGCCGCCAAGGACCTGCGCATCGAACTGCGCTCGCGGGTTCTGCTGTTCCAGGTGGCGCCGTTCGCCGTGGCGACGCTGGTGCTGCTGGGTTTCGCCCTCGACGCCGACCGGTCGGCCCTGCGCCACTTCAGCGCAGGCCTGTTCTGGGTGGCGGTTCTGCTGACGGCCCTGCTTGCCGCCCAGCGGTCGGTGGCCGTCGAGCATGCCGGTCGTGCCGCCGACGCGCTGCTGCTGAGCGCCACCGGCCCGGCGCGGATCTTCGCCGGCAAGGCCCTGGCCCTGGCGGCGCAGCTGGCTGCCCTGGAACTGCTGCTGGGGGTTGCGATGGTGGTGCTGTACGACGCCCGCATCGAGCACTTCGGTCTGGCGGTGGCGTCGGCGGCGGCGGCAACGGTGGGCATCGCGGCCGCCGGTACCCTCTATGGCGTGCTCGCCGCCCCCCTCGGAGTCCGTGAGACCCTGCTGCCGGTCCTGCTGCTGCCGGTGTTCGCGCCGGTGCTCATCGGCGCCACCCGGGCCTTCGGCGACGCCCTCGGAACTGCGGCGGTGAACGGCTGGGCGTGGTTCGGACTGCTGGGCCTGTTCGCCCTGGTCTACGCCGTCTTCGGGGCGCTGGCGTACGGCCCGCTGCTGGAGGCCGAGACGTGAACGCGGCCGCCGCCACGGCGCCATGAGCATCCTGCTGGGCCGGTCCCCCGGCCGCCCCACGCCGGAGGCCGCGCCTGCCCACACGGGCTCGCGCACCACGCGGATCCTCGGCGCGGTCACCCTCGCCGGTGTGGTGGGGCTTTGCCTGTGCGCCTTCATCTTCAGCCCGCCCGACTCCCGGCCCGGCCCCGAGGCGGGCACCCGCATCGGCCAGTTCGACGCCGTCCGGCTCATGTACGTGCACGTGCCGGCGGCCATCTGGACCTACGTGGCGCTGGGCACCTGCGCCATGGCGAGCGCGGTGTATCTCTGGCGCCGCAGCGCCTGGTGGGACCGGCTGGCCCACGCCTGCGCCGAGATCGGGGTGGTGCTCTGCGCGATCACACTGATCACGGGAATGATCTGGGGGCGCCCCGTTTGGGGCACGTGGTGGGAGTGGGGCGACGTGCGCCTGGTGACCACCCTGGTGCTGTTCCTCGTCTACGCGGGCTACCTGGCGATGCGCTCGGTGCCGGCGGCTCCGGAGGCCCGCGCCCGGCGGGCCTCGATCCTGGGTCTGGGCGGTGCTGTCCTCATTCCCATCGTGAACCGGTCGGTGGAGTGGTGGGAGAACCGCACGCTGCACCAGCAGTCCACGCTCGAGGAGTTGCGCATCGAGGACCTCACCCTGTTCACGCTGGTGTTGGGCATCTTCGTCATGGGCGTGCTGGCGCTCTGGCTGGCAGTACACCGCTTCCGGCTGGCGTGGCTGGAGGCCGAGGCCGAGAGCGCCGGGCTGCGGGCCGCTCTGGCCGAGCGGCGCGCCGAGGCCGCCGAGCCGGCCGCGCCGACCGCCGGCTCCGGCGAGGGCACCCCGAGCGCGGGAGCGGCGGGCTCATGACCCACGCCGGGTACATCGCCGCGGGCTGGTCGATCAGCGCCGCCCTGCTCGTGGGGTACGCGGTGATGATCCTGCTGCGCGGGCGTCGCCTCAGCGGCAGGGTGCCGGCTCGCCGTCGCCGCTGGATGACCGCCGAGGACTGAGCCCCGTGCCCGATTCTCGGGGCGACCCGGCGTCCCCGCCCCTGCCCGCCGGCACCGGCGACGGGGACGGCCTGGATCTGACCCCGCGCCGCCCGGAGGCGCGCCCCGGCCGCCGCCCACCGGTGGCGCGGCGGATCATCTCGTTGCTGGTGGTGGCGGGGGCCGTCGGCGGCATCACGTTCGCCCTGGTGCGCCTCGTGACCGATGCCTCGCTGTTCTTCCTGAACACCGACGAGGCCGTGGAGCGCCGCGATGAGCTGTCCGGCCAGAGGTTCCGGATGCAGGGCACTCCCCTGGCGCACAGCGTCGCCGGGACGCGGGTGGACTTCGAGCAGGCCGTGGCCTTCACCGTGGCGTTCGACGGTGTCGCCGCCGACGTGGTGCACGTGGGGAGCCCGCCGGATCTGTTCACCCCGGGGGTACCGGTGGTGCTTGAGGGCCGCTGGGTCGAGGGCCGCCCGCCGGACCTCGACGGCTTCGCCTGCGGTGTCAACGACGGGTACTACTTCGCCAGCGACCACATGCTGGTGAAGCACGACAACGAGTACCGCGACACCTATCCCGACCGCCTGGAGGCGGCCGGCGCCGGCGGAGAGTCAGCGGGCTGCTGAGATCGAGGTTGGGATCGGCCCGACGGTGAGCAACCTCATACTGGGTGACCTGGGCGTGGCGATCTCGGTCGCCGCCGCGTTCGCCGCGCTCGTGTCCTTCGCCCTCGGTCTCTGGCGCCGCGACCGGGTGTTCCTGGCGATCGGGCGAGGCCTGCTCTGGGCGGTCCTGGCCGGCGCCGCCCTGGCCTTCGCGGCCATGGAGCGGGCCCTCATCAACCGCGACTTCACCGTGGCCTACGTGGCCGACAACGGGAGTTCGGCGACCGCCCCGCTGTTCAACTTCGCCACGGCCTGGGCGGCACTGGAGGGTTCGATCCTGCTGTGGGGGCTCGTGCTGGCGGGCTTCGTGGTGGCGATGTCGGTGCGTTTCCGCCGGCGCGGTGACGACCCTCTGGTGGTCGTGGCCCAGATGTGCTCGCTGCTGGTCGTGCTGTTCTTCTTCGGTCTGATGGTGGGGCCCGCCGACCCGTTCGTGGCCTTCGACCCGCCGCCCGGCTATGACGGCCCGGGCCCGAACCCGCTGCTGCAAGACAACCCGCTCATGGCGGTGCACCCGCCGATGCTCTAC
>JAPPDX010000101.1 GCA_028824415.1 bacterium
CACGAACTAGACCAAGCCGCATAAACCACGTGTCAACCCAACGGGGGGAAGCTCAGGGTTACCAGCATCGCCAACTGTTCGAACTGGTCCAGAACGGCGCCGACGCGCTGTGGGTTCCCGCTGATGGCCCGCCGTTCGATTGCGAGTCGCGAGCCGCAGGGCAGGGGCGAATCGAGATTCGCCTGATTGACGGTTGCCTCTATTGCGCCGATGACGGAGCGCCGATCGACCCGGCCGGGGTGGACGCACTCATGTTCTCCCACTTGTCGCCCAAGAGAAACAGTGGTCAGATCGGCACATTTGGCCTCGGCTTCAAGGCTGTTCTCGGCCTCACCGATTCTCCGGAGTTCTTCAGCCGTGCAGGCTCGTTCAGATTCAGCCGGTCGTGGGCGCGGTCGCAAGTCCAGCGAATACTCCCTCACGCCGAGACGTGGCCGGTGTTGAGCCTTCCGCAGTCGATCGATCCCATCGCGAGTCGAGAAGCAGACCCCGTCCTAGATGAGTTGATGACGTGGGCGGTCAACATCGTCCGGCTTCCACTCCTTGACGGCGCGAGTGAAGACGTGCGCCAGCAGATCCGTACGTTTCCCCCTGAGTTCCTCCTCTTCGTCCCGCACGTCAGGGAATTGACACTCACCGATGGTTCTCCCGACTTGAGCCGCGAGCTGCGGCTGGAGGCTCGAGACGATGGCTACCACCTCAACGACGGCCCCACGACTGGTCGCTGGAAGGTGTTCGAGCGCACTCACGAACTCTCGGATGCCGCGTACTCGGACCGACGCCCGGGTGACGATCGAAAACAACTGCCACTCTGGTGGGCCGCTCCGCTGGACGGCCACGACAAGGCCAGGGACTATTGGTCGTACTTCCCGACGAGCACTCCAAGTCTGGTCGCCGGGATTCTGAATGCGCCGTGGAAGACCAACGAAGACCGTCAGTACCTACTACCGGGGTCATACAACGACGACTTGATCCGGGCTGCGGCTCGCATGATCGCCGAAAACCTGCCAGACCTGCAGGCAAGCGAGAACCCTGCTCACCATCTTGACGCGCTGCCGCGCCGACACGAGAGCAAGGACGACCGCCATGCCGACCTGCTCCGCACCTGCATCTTCAAGGAACTCCGCGCCAGGCCCATTGTCCCCGATCAGGATGGCGTGCTACGCACCAGCAGAAACCTCCGGTATCCGCCAGAGAACTTGCCATCCGACGGTCCAACGCGCACCGCCGTACTCGAAATGTGGCAGGCGTACTCCAATCGACCCCGGCGGTGGCTCCACCACAGCGCGCTCACTCCGCAGAGGCTCGCAACCATCACTCGACTGCACCATGGGGACGGATCGGGTAAGAGGCCGTGGACGCTGCCGCGGGCCACGATCGCCGTGTGGCTAGAGGCCCTGACACGCGCCGTCCCAGACGATGCGGTCGAGGCGTCCAAGGTGGCGATACAGATCGCCACTCTGATCCCGCCCGACATTCGCTCTCCCGCTAATCTGGGGCGGATCGTCCTGACGGCCAGCGGTCGCTGGGAGCGACCGGATCCGGACCGGGTCTCCTTGCCACAGGAGTCGGATCTGGATGACCCATGCGGCGATCCCGATTGGACCGTCCACCCGGCAGTCGCATTAGACGACGAAACGCTCGCGGCACTACGGGACTTGGGTTTTCGTGCTCCGTCGCAGGAGATCGCCTTCCGGCGCGCCGCGGACAAGGTGTTCGCCACTTCTGGAGCGCCGCCACGGGATAGCGATTCCGAGAGATTCTGGGCTGCGTCGCGGGGGTTGGACCCTGTGGCTGCCCATGGTGTCGTCGGCGAATACGACAACTGGAAGTCGGCGATTCGGGTCCGGTCGATGTCCGGAACCTGGAAACCGGTGAATGAGGTGCTACTCCCTGGCACTGTTGTACCCGGCGACGGGAGCCGCGACGACGCTGTCACTGTCGACACCGACTTCCACGAGCACGACAAGGTGTTCCTCAAGAAAATCGGCGCTACGAGCGCACCTGTCGGCGGCCTCGACCCATCCTGGGAAGAAGCGTTCTTGGACTACCGCGATGACTGCAGGATCCTTTACCTCGAGCGCTACTTAGAGATGAAGGACGCGGGCTCGACGCCACAGGTCGGAAAGCTCAAGTTTCACCAGTATGCGAAGATCGGCCCGCTGGGAGTCTTCGCTCATCTGAGCGATAAGGGAAAGGCGCGCTACACCGACGCCCTCCTGCGGCTGGATTCATGTTTCGAGCAGTGGGAGATGCACCACGGGACTGTGCTCATGTATCCGTCGCTCCCCTTCGACTCGCTGACCGTGCAACTGCTCGAAGACTTCGGGCGGGTCGACACCCCCGCCGGCGTCGTACCGCTGGCCGACGCATTCGGGTCACGTCCAGCGAATCTGGCCGCTCTCCTCGCGCTGCTTCAGCACCCGCAGGCCGACCGCATCAAGAAGGCCTTCGGCCTCGCGGACTTGAGGCCGGAGTTCATCGGCGAAGGGGACCGGATCCCACTGACGGACATCTGGCCGGGCCTCGCGGCCTATCTCAGCGCAGACCGCAAGAGCAGTCGCCTCGTGCCGTGTGAGCAGATCCTCGTTGCCGGGCAAGACCAACGATGCCTTTACCACGGCAGCGATGTGTTCCTGACCGGCAGCCTGAACGACGACAGGCGCGAGGCGCTCCGGCTCGTGGCAAGCGCGATGGATCTCGATCTTGCGGACCGGGAAGTTGACGCGATCTTGCAGCAGCACACGGCCGAGGAAACTGCCGAGCGCCGCGCCGCCATCAAGGCGCTGTCCACGAATGCTGAGCGCCTCTTGGAAGCAGTCGGCGAAGAGACGCTGCGAGACCGCCTGCCGTCCTCCCTGTTGGAGGCACTTGAGTATGACCGTGAACCCCTGACCCCGGTCGAAGTCGCCGAGGCAGCAATCTCCACCTATCACACTGACGCTCTCTGGCACTACCGCCAGGAACTGGATGCGCTCGATCCGCCGACGAGGTGGGCCGGGTCGGCGCCGGCTACAGCGTTCGTCCAAGCGCTGGGTTTCCCCGACGCCTGGGCGGGGCAACGGAACGAACCACTTCCCCCATACATCAAGGTCGACGGCCCGGAAAAGGCTCCCGAGCTGCACACATATCAGCGGACGATCGCCAACAATCTCCGCGCCATGCTCCGCGGCGAACACTCTGAACGTCGCGGCATGATCAGTCTGCCAACCGGGTCTGGGAAGACCCTCGTCGCCGTACAAGGGATCGTCGAGGCAATCCGCGACGACGGATTCCACGGCACCGTCCTGTGGGTGGCGGACCGACAGGAACTGTGTGAACAGGCGGTGGAGTCATGGGAACTCATCTGGAGAAGCAAGGGAACTCGAGCAACCACGCTGCTCATTTCCAGACTGTGGGGCGGGCAAGAACCGCCGCATCCCACGAGTGACCTGCATGTCGTCGTCGCGACGATCCAGAGTCTTCGGCAGCGACTCGCCGACCAGCCCGCCGACTACGCATTCCTCGACGACTTCCGGCTGATCGTCTGCGACGAAGCCCACCGGTCACTCGCCCCCACCTACACGGACGTCCTTCGGCGGTTCGGCATCACATACCGCGGCACAGAGGAGAAGCGCCACCTGCTCGGGCTCACCGCCACGCCCTACAAGGGACACGACGAACTCGAGACTGCCAGGCTCACGAACCGCTACAGCAAGAACCGCCTCGACCTCGGTGCCTTCAATAGCGACAGGGCAGAGGAGGTCATTCGAGAACTCCAAGACAAGGGAATGTTGGCTGAGGCTGACCACGAGGTCATCGAAGGTGGGACGCTTGAAGTCAGTGACGCAATTGCAGACGACTCGCTTCCCTGGCTGCCGCAGGCGGCGGAGGATCGACTCGCCAGCGACGCGCGACGCACGAGGAGCATTATCCACGCATATCGCAAGCACATCCAAGAGGGCTGGCCGACGCTCATCTTTGCGACATCAGTCGAGCACGCACGAACGATCGCCGCGCTCCTCAACCACGAGGGTGTCCCGGCAAGGGCGGTGGACGCGAAGACCAAGCCGGTAACACGCCGGCAGGTCGTCGAAGACTTCCGGAGCGGCAATATCAAAGTGCTGGTCAACTACGGCGTCTTCCGAGAAGGATTCGACGCACCCAAGACTCGCGCCATCCTCGTGGCTCAGCCCGTGTACAGCCCCAACTACTACTTCCAGATGATCGGGAGAGGACTACGCGGACCCAAGAACCGTGGCGGGGAGCGGTGTCTCATCCTCAACGTCCAAGACAACATCCAGAACTACAATCGAGCGCTCGCCTTCACAGAATTGGACTGGCTCTGGGCGACCGGAACCAGCTCGCGGGCGAGTCTCTGAACCTCCCCCATACTCGACACGATCAGGTGTGCCGCAGGAATCGCATGGTCTGCTTGGCTGATCTCCGCCGATGGCGGTCCCGCGTTCGACCGCGAGCGATCCGCCAAGCCGCGGCGTCTGCTGGAGTCGGCCCGGCGGGCAAAGTGCCGCACAGTTCGGCGATTGCGGAGTCCCGAGCGACTCTCGGCGGGGATGTCCCCGAGATGGTGTTGCGCACACCGTGGGCGCTGCCAGGATGATCGTCTTCCGTCGTCGCCGTTGACCTGATTGCCTAGATCGAGTCGATGTCCCCTTCGCTATCCCACAACCCGAACCGGGTGGGACAGCGGTCGGGACTCTGCCGGGGTCGGCAGGCGCCGCCTGCGGGCGAGTCAGCGGCGTCATGCCCTGCGGTACCGGAGCTGGTTGCCACCGCCGAGGCTCAACTCAATGGTCCACTACGCGACGTGGCGCCCCCCGTTGGACGAAGTCCCACCCTGCAGGGCGGTGTTGGTCGTTTCCGCAGTTGTTGCGGCCGTGGATCTTGCGGTCTGGACCTTGCCAGATCAGTTCGATGTGTTCGCGTCGCGCGGTCTCATCAATCCCGAATCCCTCGGCCAGGAGAATCAAGATCGCCCTGTTCGTGTCGTCAACAATCGCGCGCAAGCGTCGGCGATGACCCGCTTGGAGTGGTCGGCGTCGACGACCTCGAGAGCGGAGTCTTGGTGCGCAGGCGAACCAAGTTGGTGCCCACGGGATCGCCGGCAGTTGCCATCGCAGCGTCTTCGCTGTTGGCGACGGTGAATGGCCACTGCACATTGACTGGTGCTGACAGCGTCGCTTCAGCCATGCCCACGGTGTGGACGTAGCCTGTGACAGTGTTCGCCAGCGGCGAGCTGAACGGACTGGCTCTCGCTTTGGGCAGTCCTGTCGCTTCCGGTGCTGCCACCGGCAGATCAAACACTTATGCGCCCTGGGGTGTTCCGGGCCGCTGTCGCTGCGGCCCGCGGCCGCTCTCAGGTGACGGGGATTGCCGATGCTCCGGCAGGCCTCGTGGTTGTGCAACCACCTTGACAGCGGCGACACGGTGTTTGTACCGTCGAGGCGGCACCGGCGCGGCTCGCAACCCAGCAATTCGAAAGCTGATGGACGCCACGCTCCGACCCTCAGTCTCCGCTCATCAGCCGCCGCAAATCGGCGGGTCAGTGCCATTGTCGCCGGGGCGCCGCACGTCGCCAGGGCCAGTGTGGGGATGTGGCGGCTGCAGGGCGCGGACCGCCACAGGAGGTCTCGTTACGGTCACCTCGACGCCGGGTACGTGTTCTCCGGCGGTGCCAGTTCGCAGAGTCGGCGGCTCGTGTGTGGGTGACAGGGATTCGTTCGGCAGGGCGCTCAAGCGGACACCCGTCACCGGGACTCGCTCGGGCCGCCGACACTGCGACGACACAGAGCACGTGGCCGATGCACGACACCCTCCCAGCAGCGCGCCGCCGCACGCGCCGCCAGTTGACCGCTCGTGACCGGCGACTACACCCTGACCCCCGCGGAGGCTCGCTGGCGCCTCATCACCAGCCAGTGGAGACTGGAGACACTGAGGGTCCCCCTGTTGGCTTGACACCTCGATTAGGAGGTAGTCATGTCTGTGAT
>JAPPDX010000051.1 GCA_028824415.1 bacterium
GCATCGTGGAGGTGGAGGCCTACGGCGGCGCGGAGGATCCGGCCAGCCACGGCCACCGGGGGCGCACGCCGCGCAATGAGGTGATGTTCGGCCCTCCGGGGCATCTCTACGTCTACTTCAGCTACGGGATGCACTGGTGTGCCAACGTGGTCTGCGAACCCGACGGCCGCTGCGGTGCCGCGCTCATCCGCGCCCTGGCGCCGCTGCGCGGCGTTGAGGACATGTGGGCCGACCGCCCCAAGGCGCGCCGCGAGCGTGACCTCTGCAGCGGACCCGCCAAGCTCACCGCCGCCCTCGGCATCGCTGGCGACCACAACGGCCTCGACCTGCTCGCCCCGGCGGCCTCGCCGGTGACCATCCACCAGCGTGACTCCAGCCCACCCGACCACGCCACCAGCGGCCGCATCGGCATCAGCGCGGCCGGCGAGCGACCCTGGCGCTGGTACGTGCCGGGCGACCCCAACGTCTCCCGCCCACCCCGCTGAGCGGCACCCGCCGCCGGAGGCCGTCCTCCGGCGGACATCTCGGGGATAGGTTGAACCCATGGGTAGCGAACTCCGTGGCACGGTGGCGGCGGTCTGCGTCGGGAAGGTCGGGGAGTTGGACTCCAGTGGCCGCACCATCGCCAGCGCCTTCGTGAAGCGGCCCGTCGCAGGGCGGGTCCGCGTCCACAGCCTGGGTGTCGAGGGCGACGAGCACGTCTACGAGGGCCACGGCGGCGAGGACGCGGCGGTGCTCGTCTACTCCCGCGACCATTACCCGTTCTGGCGCGACCTCGGCGTCGACATCCCCGACGCCGGCGCGTTCGCCGAGAACCTCACCATCGACGGGTTGACCGAGGCCGACGTGCACATCGGCGACACCTTCGAACTCGGATCCTGCACCGTGCAGATCAGCGAGCCGCGATCCCCCTGCTACAAGATCGCCGCCCGCTACGGCCGCAAGGACATCTCCATCGTGGTACAGGACACCGGGTTCACCGGCTACCTCATGCGCGTGCTGGAGGAGGGGGACGTGGCCGCCGGCGACGAGATGCGCCTCGTGGAGCGGGACACCTCGCACGACTGGAGCGTTGCCGAGGCCGGACGCATCCTGAACGTGGATCGCAACAACCTCGACGGTGCCCGGGAGCTGCTGGAGATCGGCGCCCTCAGCGCGGGCATCAAGCGCACCCTCGCTGCCCGATTCTCCCGCGACGAGAAGCTCGGCCTCGACCTCGACCGTCTCTACCTCTCCGGGCAGGTCGAGACCTAGCCGGTCGCTCCTCAGACGTCGCCGGGTGTGGCGCAACTCGGCATGGAGTTGACCTCGGCGAAGATGTCGATGTAGCTGTCCACGCCATCGCCGTCGCGGGCGGTCACGGTGAAGGGTGGGTCACTACCCCCGGCCAGTGTCACGGCGTAGTCGACGCGGTTGTCGAGGTACGTCTGCCAGTCGACCAGCCAGGCGTCCACAAGTTCGCGATCGGATCCGACCACCTCGGCGGCCCTGTCCCGTAGGTCGTTGACCATCGCCGCGAACAGGCGGGTGGCCGCCGTGAGTTGCGTCGCCCGGTCCTCCGGTCCGGTCGCCTCGGCCGCCGTCGGCAGTCGGTCCGCTTCGGTGACCGACCGGGCGCAGATGTCCTCGGCGTCGAGCGTGAAGACGACGTCGTGCAGGACGTCGGGGTGGCCGCTCGGGGCGAGCGGGCTGAACGCCCAGATCCAGAACCCGGCCATCACGACCAGCGCCGCGACCGCCACGCCGGCGCCGGTGCGGTTCTTCGGCAGCCAACTCCGGTTGCCGCCGGGCCTTTCAGCGTCGGGATCGTCGGCGCCGCGCAGCGAGTCGAGCCAGTGCTGGACCTCGCGCTTCTCCGGACTGATCACTGCCCCGCTCCTGACTCGCCGGTCCCGCCGCCGTCAGGCTGTCCCCCGCCGTCCGGTTGACCGTCACCCTCGCTCGCCGGTTGCGAACTCCCACCCTCTCCAGCGGGCGTGCCGTCCTCACCGCCCTGCGGTTCCGGGCCACCCTCGGGCTCGTCGGGCAATTCGATTGCCTCGAGTTCCTCAGCAGTCGGCTCGGGCGGCTCGACGGCCACCTCGATGATCACCGCGCTGCCGCCGCTGGCAAGCTCGGTGGCACGGGGGATCTGGTTGACGACGGTGCCGGGCTCCACATCGACCCGCTCAACCTCGGACACCTGCACATCCAGGTACGCCTCCTCGATGGCGTTCTCCGCTTCCTGCTGTGTCAGGTCGATCACCGACGGCACCTCCACCACCTGTGGGTACTGCGTGGTGGTCGTCGTCGGCGCGCTCGCCACGAAGGACTCCGACCGCAACCCCTCGTGGATGGCCGCCATCACCAGGGCGAAGATCTCCGCAGGGTACGAGCCCCCGGTCACGTCGCGCTCGGTCGTCGGCGGTTCCATCGGGATCTGGGCGTCGGGGAAGCCCACCCACACCGCGGTCGTGTACTGCGGGGTGTAGCCGGTGAACCCGGCGTCCACGAAGTTCTCGGCGGTGCCGGTCTTGCCGGCCACGTGCCGGTCCTCGACCGCTGCCCGGCGCCCGGTCCCCGCCTCCACGGCCTCTCTCATCACGTCGGTCATCTCGTCGGCTATCCGGCTGTCCAGCACCCGCGTGGAGTTGGGCTCGTGCTCGTACAGCACGGTTCCGTCCAGGCGGGTCACGTGGGTCACCATCGTTGGAGGAATGTAGATCCCCCGACGGGCGAAGGTGGAGTACGCGGCGGCCATGTCGAGGACGGTCACGTCCTCGCTGCCCAGCACCGCGGCCAGCACGGGCTGCAGCGGCGACGCCACCCCCAGGCGCTGCGCCATCGCCGTGCCGACCTCAGGTGTCACGTCCTCCATGAGTTGGGCGAACACCGTGTTGATCGACCGCACAAGCGCCTCGCGCAGAGTCATCAGCCCGCCGCCGCCGGTTGCTGAGAAGTTGGACACCTCCCACGTCTCCTCCAGGCCCGGGATCGGCAGTTCGATCTCGCTGGGGGCGGGATACAGGGCGCTCATCTGGATGCCTTGTTCCAGGGCGGCAGCCAGGACGAACGGCTTGAATCCCGAGCCGGCCTGGCGCCCGCCCTGGGTGGCGAGGTTGAACCGGGCCGACGCCGCCTCGCCGAAGAAGTCCCGCCCGCCGACCATGGCCTCGACATGCCCGGTGTCGTTGCGGATGACCACGATCGCGGCCGACGGGCCGCCTTCCCAGGGCAGGATCGTCGTCAGGGCCCTCTCGGCGGCGTGCTGCACGTCGGGTTGCAGGGTGGTGTAGATGTGCAGGCCGCCCTCGAACAGCAACCGCACCCGTTCGTCGGGCGTGGGGCCGAAGCGAGGATCGTTGAGGATCCACTGCCTCACCTCCTCCACGAAGTACCCGTACTCGTACTCCTCCTCGAGGGTTGCAACCCGGGGCGCCAGGCGCAGCGGCTCGGTGCGCGCCTGCTCGAACTCCCTCGCGCTGATCCAGTCGTTGGCGAGCATCCGTTCCAGCACGGCCTCGCGCCGCTGGATGGCCGATTCCCTGTTCTCGTAGGGATTGCGGGCCGACGGCGCCTGGATGAGCCCCGCCAGGAGCGCGGCCTCGGCCAGAGTCAGTTCGTCGAGCCCCTTGTCGAAGTACTCCCTGGCGGCGGTCAGCACCCCGTAGGCGCCTTCGCCGAAGTTCACCGTGTTGAGGTACTGCAGGAGGATGAATTCCTTCGTGTAGGCGCGCTCGAGTTGCAGCGCCAGGGCGATCTCCTCGATCTTGCGGCTGGCGGTGATCTCGGTGCGGTCCAGGAAGGCCCGCCCCACGTACTGCTGGGTGATGGTGGATCCGCCCTGGAGGACGCCGTCGACGGAGATGTTCGAGCGCGCCGCCCGCAGCAGGGCTCGCAGATCCACACCCTGGTGCTGCCAGAAGCGCTCGTCCTCGATCGCCACCACCGCGTCCTGCAGGATCCGCGGCACCTCGGTGATCGTCTCCAGGTTCCGCCGGTGCTGCTCGCCCCGGAACGTGGTGATGAGCCGGCCGTCGGCGTCGTAGATGAACGAGGATTGTGCGGTCGTGGGAAGCGAGACCCGCAGGTCGCGGGTCTCGTAGGTGCAGGACCCGGCGAGCACGGCCACGACGAGGGCCGCCGGGAGCAGCCCCAGTAAGGCGCGGCGGCGTGCGAGAATGGCGGACACGGCGACGTTCAGAGCCTACGAGAGCGCGCCCGGCGCGCCACGGCAACGTCGCTCGGCGCCAAACCGGCGGCAGACTCGGGAGTAGGTCCCCGGTCGGCCGCTGCGCAACCCGTGGGATACCGGAACAACGCCGGTACGGCACCGGAAACAGGCAGGACAGCGAGAGGCATGAGCACGCAGGCGACGAGCAGGGGCGCGGGGGTGCTGGACGACCTCGACGAGCGAGGTCTCGTCCACGACACCACTGACCGGCGGGCACTGGGCGACCTGCTTGCGGAGCCCCCGGCGGTGCTGTACCTGGGGATCGACCCGTCGGCCAGCAGCCTGCATCTCGGGAACCTCATCGGCGTGATGGTGCTGCGCCGCTTCGCCGAGGCGGGGCACCGACCCTTGGCGCTCGTCGGCGGCGCCACGGGAATGGTCGGCGACCCCAGCGGCCGCTCCGACGAGCGCAACCTGCTCGATGCCGAGACCCTGGAGGCGAACGTGGCGGCCATCCGGCGCCAGTACGCACGCTTCGCCGGCGTGGCCGAGGCCGACGTTGTCAACAACCACGACTGGACGGCGCCGGTCGGCGTCATCGAGTTCCTGCGCGACGTGGGCAAACACGTCACAGTCAGCCAGATGCTGGCCCGCGAGTCGGTGCGCAGCCGCCTCGGAAGTACCCAGGGCATCTCCTACACCGAGTTCAGCTACATGCTGTTGCAGGCCTTCGACTTCTGGTGGCTGCACACCCACCACCGCTGCAGCCTGCAAGTGGGGGGATCGGACCAGTGGGGCAACATCGTGGCGGGTATCGATCTCATCCGCCGCCGCTCCGGCGCGGTCGCACACGGCCTGACCTGGCCGCTGCTCACTCGCGCCGACGGGCAGAAGTTCGGTAAGACCGCCGAGGGAACCATCTGGTTGGACGCTGATCGGACGCTGCCGTTCGACCTGCACCAGTACCTGCTGCGCAGCGACGACGCCGACGTCGGACGCCTCCTGGCCCAGTTCACGTTGCTGCCGATGTCCGAGGTGCGCGAGATTGCCGCCGAGCACACCCGGGCCCCCGAACGTCGCCTCGCCCAGCAGCGGCTGGCTGACGAGGTGACCGGGTTCGTGCACGGCAGCGAGGCCACCGAGCAGGCCAACCTGGCCGCCAAGGCGCTCTACGGCACGGAGTTGCTCAGCGGCGAGATGCTCGACGCGCTCCAAGCAACAGCTTCGTTGACCGGGGGGTCGGAAGGCTCGCTGTCTGCGGTCGTTACCTTGTCCCGAGTAGCTCGGGAGGAGCTTGACCGTCCCGAACCTCTCGTGGGGCTGCTCGTGACCTCGGGTTTGTGTTCGTCGCGCGGCGATGCTCGGCGCCAGATCGCCCAGTCTGCGGTGTCGGTGAACCGCGAACGGGTGTCGACCAGCGACCTCGAGCGCAGCCGACTGATCGACGGCCGCTACCTGCTGTTGCAGCGCGGCCGCCGGGAGCGCCGCCTCGTCCTCGTGGACGACTAGGTCCCTCGATCGTCATTCCGGCGGCGGCCGGAATCCAGGTGGCAGCACCGCGGCTCCCGGCGTGATCGAAGCGTCGGTGCCGGGACCCCGGGGTGGTTGCGGTCGCCGCTCCTGACGGTTAACATGATCGCCCACCTCTGCACTCGGAAAGCGCCGATTGGCCGCAGACCGGGCCGGCGAAAAAGCGAGGCAGAGGGAGGACGCCACCTATTGAGCGTCGCTCGCGACCCCTCGGGGAAGCAGCGACCGGTGCGCTCCTTGAAAACGGAAGAGAAGACGAATGCCAGTGCGGGTGGC
>JAPPDX010000105.1 GCA_028824415.1 bacterium
GCGCCCAGCGCTCGGGCTGGCCCTGCGGCAGCAGGTTCAGGTGCTGCACCTTCGCCGCCGTGAACAGCTGGGCGGCGCTGTTCGGGCAGGCTGCGACACAGGCACCGCAGCCGATGCAGGCGGCCGCGTCGAAGGCGGTGTCGGCGGCCTCCTTCGGGACCGGCACCAGGTTGGCGTCAGGCGCCGCGCCCGTACTGACCGAGATGTAGCCGCCGGCGGCGATGATGCGGTCCAGAGGGGTCCGATCCACAGCCAGGTCGCGGATCACCTCGAAGGACCCGGCGCGCCACGGCTCGATCGTGATGAGGTCCCCGTCGGAGAACTGCCGCATGTGAAGCTGGCACGTGGCCGTGCCCTTCTGGGGGCCGTGGGCGCGCCCGTTGATCATCAGACCGCACGTGCCGCAGATTCCCTCCCGGCAGTCGGACTCGAAGACGATGGGCTCCCGCCCCTCAAGCGTGAGGCGCTCGTTCAGCACGTCGAGCATCTCGAGGAACGAGGCATCGGGGCTGACGCCGGTGGCCTCGTAGGTCTCGAAGCGCCCGGCGGCGTCGGGTCCGTCCTGGCGCCAGACGCGCAGCCGCAGGTTCAGCGTGCCGGCTTCGACGGGTGCCTGGCTCTCGGGCAGGTTCACTTGTAGGACCTCGTGGTCGGCGTCACGGTGTTGAACTCCAACTCCTCGCGGTGGCGGATCGGCTCGACGCCCGGCCCGGCCCACTCCCATGCCGCCACGTGCGCGAAGCGGTCGTCGTCACGGCGGGCCTCACCCTCGGTGTCCTGGTGCTCCTCGCGGAAGTGGCCGCCGCAGGACTCCTCGCGCTCCAGCGCGTCGCGCGCCAGCAACTCGGCGAGTTCGAAGAAGTCGTCGACGCGCCCGACCTTCTCGAGGGACTGGTTGAGCGTGGCGGCCGAACCCGGGACACAGACGTCGGCGTGGAACTCCTCGCGCAGGGCGGGGATCTCCGCCAGTGCCTTGGTGAGGCCGGCGGCGTTGCGCGACATGCCGCAGTGGTCCCAAACGATCCTGCCCAGCTCGCGGTGGAACCAGTCCACTGTGCGCGATCCCCGGGCGGCCGTCCAGCGGGCGATCCCGTCGTCGATCTCGGAGACGGCGGCCGCGAATGCGGGATGATCGATCCCCGGCCCCGCCTTGCCGAGGCGGCCGGCGAGGTAGTCGCCCACGGTGTAGGGGATGACGAAATAGCCGTCGGCCAGCCCCTGCATCAGGGCCGAGGCCCCGAGGCGGTTGGCGCCGTGGTCGGAGAAGTTCGCCTCGCCCGCCACGAAGAGGCCCGGCACGTTGCTCATGAGGTTGTAGTCGACCCACAGGCCGCCCATCGTGTAGTGGACCGCCGGGTAGATCCGCATGGGCGCCCGGTAGGGATCCTCGCCGGTGATGCGCTCGTACATGTCGAAGAGGTTCCCGTACTTGGCCCGCACCACGTCGGCGCCGTCGCGCGCCAGCACATCGGAGAAGTCCAGGTAGACGCCGTTGCGCAACGGACCGACCCCCCGGCCGGCGTCGACGACGGCCTTGGCGTTGCGCGACGCCACGTCTCGGGGAACCAGGTTTCCGAAGGCGGCGTACTTCTCCTCGAGGTAGTAGTCGCGCTCGCTCTCGGGGATCTCCTCCGGCGGCCTCGCGTCGTCGAAGGCCCGCGGCACCCAGATGCGCCCGTCATTGCGCAGGGACTCCGACATCAGCGTCAACTTGGACTGGAAGTCGTCTCCGGCGGGGATGCAGGTGGGGTGGATCTGCGTGTAGCACGGATTCGCGAACAGGGCGCCGCGCCGGTGCGCCCGCCAAGCCGCGGTGACGTTGCACATCATGGCGTTGGTGGACAGGTAGTAGACGTTGCTGTACCCGCCGGTGGCCAGAATCACGGCGTCGCCGGCGTGGGCACTGACCTCGCCGGTCAGGAGATCCCGCACGACGATGCCGACCGCCCGATCCTCCGCGACCACCAGGTCGAGCATCTCCGCGCGGGTGTGCAGGTCGACGGTGCCCGCCGCCACCTGCCGCATCAGCGCCGAGTAGGCGCCGAGGAGGAGCTGCTGGCCTGTCTGACCGCGGGCGTAGAAGGTGCGCGAGACCTGCGCCCCGCCGAAGGAGCGGTTGTCCAGGAGGCCGCCGTACTCGCGGGCGAAGGGGACGCCGGCGGCCACGCACTGGTCGATGATCGCCACCGACGTCTCGGCGAGGCGGTGCACGTTGGCCTCGCGACTGCGGTAGTCGCCGCCTTTGATGGTGTCGTAGAAGAGCCGGTAGACGCTGTCGCCGTCATTCTTGTAGTTCTTGGCGGCGTTGATGCCGCCCTGCGCGGCGATGGAGTGCGCCCGGCGCGGCGAGTCGTGGTAGGTGAACGCCTTGACCCGGTAACCGAGCTCGCCGAGGGACGCCGCAGCGGAGGCGCCCGCCAGGCCGGTGCCCACCACGATGATCGTGAAGCGGCGTTTGTTGTTGGGGTTGACGAGGCGCAGGGAGAACTTGTGATCCGTCCAGGCGTCCTCGATGGGGCCCTCGGGCAGGTGGGCGTCCAGACTCCCGATCATCGCGGGCCTCCCGTGGCGGACCGGGCGGCGCTGCCGGTGGCGCACCGGCGGCCTCGAGATGGCCGCCTACGGCGCCCCCCGTATCGCCGCCCTCCCAAGCCGGTCACGGCGTGCCTCCTGGTGTGCCGAGGGCGTCGCCGGTTGCGTGGTCGGCCTGCTGCTGGTGTTCCCGCACGACCGATCTGCCGCCGTCGTCGATCACGCCGGCCTGCACCAGGATCGGGAAGCTGAGGTTGCCGACAAGGATCACCGCCGCGAACGCCTGGGCGAACCTGCGCCGCAGCGGGTTCCAGCGGGGGCTGTTGATCCCGAGACTCTGGAACATGCTCCAGGCGCCGTGGTAGATGTGGGTGGCCAGCGCCACGTTCGCCACGATGTACCAGATGGCGACGGGCAGGTTGGACAGGCTCGCCACGACATTGTGGTACGGGTCGCCGCGGACGTAGTCGGGGTTGAAGTGACCCCAGGTCAGGTCCGCCAGGTGGTACACGACGAACAGGCCGACGAGAGGTCCCGTCCAGCGCATCGTGCGCGAGGCGTAGTTGGCGGCGATGTAGTCGCGGCCCCCCGGGTAGCGGCGATCGGCTGACCGGCTCATCCGGGTGAGGCTGTAGGCCGAGTGAATGTGCAGCGCGAACGCCGCGATGAGGCCGAAGCGCAGAGCCCAGAGCACCCAGGTGCGGGGGATCACCTCGGTGCCGAGATCGCGCAGGGTCTCGGCGTACTCGTGAGTCTCCCACGGACCGTCGTAGAGGTGCAGATTGCCGAGCATGTGCACCAGCACGAATCCCAGCAGGGCGAGCCCGGTGAGCGCCATGACCCACTTCTTGCCGACCGCCGACTGGTAGAGGTTGAGCGGCCACGGAAGCTCCCGCCGCGCCTCTCGCGCGCGGCGAGGTCCTGCTGGCTTCTCGGCGGTCGGCGTTGGGGTGACGGGACTCAGAGTGCTGCTCCTGCGCGTGGTCGCGGCGAGGGGGGATCAGGGCGGTAGGCGCCTGGGTGGGGCTCTGCGGTTCGTTACGTTACCGGCGAGAACCCCCGTCGCCCGGAAACCTCGAGAAATCCCCGTTCCCGCACTTGATTTTGGTCGAAACACCCGGCATACTCTCAGTTACACACTTGTAATTACACAGGTGTGAATAGACCTGTGGACAACACAGGTGCCAGCAGGTGCTCGGACGGCTGCCGGAGGCGACCACACCGGGGGGTCTCCGGGTTCGAGGACCCGACGATGGGGAGGATGTCCGGATGTTCACCCAGGAGATGCGAGTCCAGGATCCCTGGAAGCAGTACGCCAACTGCCTCGGCGTGGATCCCGATCTGTTCTTTCCCGAGCGCGGTGCGTCCACCAAGGAGGCCAAGCGGGTCTGCAGCGCCTGTGTCGTTCGCTCGGAGTGCCTCGAATACGCCCTTGAGAATGGTGAGAAGTTCGGGATCTGGGGCGGCATGAGCGAGAGGGAGCGCCGGCGTGTACGCCGCGAGCGCGCTCTGGCGCGACGTCAGGCGAGCGGTACCGCCACCGCCTGAGGGCTTCCGGGCCGCCAATTATTTCCGCTCGCCTGACGGCTTCAGCGAGTGCGGATCAGGTAACCTGAAGTCGTGGCCGTAATCGGAACGACCGAGTTGATCATCATCCTGGTGATTGTTCTGGTGATCTTCGGTGGCGCCAAGCTCCCGAAGCTGGCGCGGTCCCTCGGACAGGCTCAGAGAGAGTTCCGCAAGAACGCCGATGAAGTCGAGGAATCGGCCTCGAGCGGATCCGCCGACACCAAGAACAGCGACACCTGACACTCTCGGCGAGAGTTCCGCCCAGCGAGGCGGTGCCGCCGGGGGTTGGCCACTGCCCGCAGGCGAGTCGCTCCGTCCGCGATCTGCGTCGTGTTGCGCCGCGGCGCGAATCCGGCGCCTTGCCGAGGATCTCCGGTGCGTGCTGCCCGGCGGCGCACCTGGCGCCGTACCGAGCGGTCAGGCGACGGCCGCGGGCCGGTCCTCCGCGGGGCGCTGCAACTGCTCCTGTTGCCTGCGGCGCTGCAAGCGCCGGCGCTGGCGCTCAGACGCCCCTCCCCAGACACCGTGGGAAATGTGGTTGGCGAGCGCGTACTCAAGGCACTCGTTGACCACGGGGCACTCGGCGCAGATCTTCTGGGCGCGCAACACGCCGACGCCGTCAGAGGGAAAAAAAACGTTTGGGGGCTCGCCGACGCAGCGTGCCCGTGCCATCCAGCCCGTGCTCGGCAACCTCGACGGCATTGTCGCGGTGTCCATCGAGAGTAAGTACGTGACGCGACGGCTAAAGGCCCCGTAAAGGGCTCGGAATCCGCCCGCAGGAGTCCCGCAGGCGATTCGGCCGGGGCGCCACAGGGCGGTAGCCTCGGGATACGGGTTGCCTCGATGCCGAGTTCACCGAGGGGCCGGAAGGAGCGTTCATGACAAGCATCGGGCCCGACTACGAGCAGGAGTTGCCGCCGCCCATCGGCCACGTCAAGGTCGTCTACGTCGGTCCCGTCGCGCCGCACTGGGAGTTCCGATCGGACTTCGGCGACAGGCAGCTCATCGAAGATTTCCGCATGCGCGCCCAGGCGAGGCTGCTGCTGCTGCCGAGAGACGACCCGCAGTTCCGCCGGAACCGGGAGAGGATCAATCGGGACGGTGTGCGCCAGAACCTCCTGATCGAGTGGGACCTCGGCTACGACGAGGACGAGTTCGACCCTTACAGCGAGCCCTGAAGGGGGCATAGGTGACAATCGGCGCGCCCACAGAGCCCTCCTCGCACGCGACGGGTGTGGCCGCGCCGGGTGACCTGTCCGCTGCGGGTGGCCGCTATCTGAACCGGGAGTTCTCCTGGCTCGACTTCGATTCCCGGGTCCTGCACCTGGCGCGCGACGAGACCATCCCGCTGCTGGAGCGGCTGCGCTTCTGCGTGATCGCCGCCGGCAACCTGGACGAGTTCTTCCAGGTGCGGGTGGCAAGCCTCAAGGCGCGGATGGCCGAGGGCCGGATGGAGCGTTCCGTTGACGGGTTCACGCCGCAGGCACAACTCGCCGGTATCCATGCGCGGGTCGAGAAGCTGCTGGCGGGTCTCGAGAACGTTCTCCGCACCCAGATCCTCCCCGCGCTGGCGGTAGAGGGAATCGAGGTCGTGCACTGGAGCGATCTGGACACCGACGACCGGAAGTTCCTGGAGGGCGAGTTCGCGGACCGGATCTATCCCATCCTGACGCCGTTGGCGGTGGATCCCGGCCATCCGTTCCCGTACCTCTCGAACCTGTCCACGAGCCTCGGCGTGCGGCTGGTGGATCCCGGCAGTGGCCGGCATTGCTTCGCCCGGATCAAGGTGCCGTTCACTTACGGGAGGCTGCTGAGCCTCCCTGACGGCGAGCGCTTCATCCCCATCGAGGAGGTCATCTCGGCGCATCTCGAGGCGCTTTTCCCGGGCATGGAGATCTTGGAGCACGCCTGCTTCCGGGTAACGCGCAACGCCGACCTGTCCGTCGACGATCAGGAGGCCGAAGACCTGCTGACGGCGGTGGAGGCCGAGCTGCAGAGGCGCCGGTTCCGCGCAGTGGTCCGCCTGGAGATGTCGGCGTCGGCCTCAGCGGCGATGCGCAACCTGCTGATGGATGAGTTGGACGTGCTGCCCGACGACGTCTACTCCACGGATTTCCTGCTGCACGTGGAAGGCCTGGGCCAGTTGTGCAAGCTGAAGCGTCCCGACCTGCTGTGGTCGCAGCGCCACCAGTTCGTTCCGGCCCCGCTGCGGCCCACAGGCGAGGGCACGCCGGACTTCTTCGCCGCCATCCGCAACGCCGACGTGCTGGCGCACCACCCCTACGACTCCTTCGGCGCCTCGGTACAGGAGTTCATCCACCAGGCGGCGGAGGATCCCGACGTGCTGGCAATCAAGATGACCCTCTACCGAACCGACGGCGACGGCGACATCGTGGAGGCGCTCGTCTCGGCTGCCGAACGCGGCAAGCAGGTGGCGGTGGTGGTGGAGTTGAAGGCCCGCTTCGACGAGCAGGCCAACATCGGCTGGGCGCGACAGCTGGAGAACGCCGGGGTGCACGTGGCCTACGGGCTGGTGGGGCTGAAGGTGCACGCCAAGATCTGCCTGGTGGTGCGCGCCGAGCCCGACGGGATCCGGCGCTACTGCCACGTCGGCACCGGCAACTACAACGCCCTCACGGCCAGGACATACGAGGACCTGGGGTTGCTGACCGCGGATGAGGACATCGGCGCCGACCTCTCGCACCTGTTCAACCGGCTGACCGGCTACGGCCACGGGTTCACCTACAGCGAACTCGTGGTGGCGCCCGAAGGAGTCCGGCCGCATATCGCCGAACTCATCGCCGCCGAGGCCGCGCACGGTGACCGGGGTCGCATCACCTTGAAGATGAACAGCCTGGTTGATGCCGAGATCATCGACGTCCTGTACGCCGCCTCGGCGGCCGGGGTCCGCATCGACCTGGTTGTTCGAGGGATCTGCTGCCTGCGCCCGGGCGTGCCGGGCCTGTCGGAGACCATCAGCGCGCGGTCGGTGGTCGGCCGCTACCTGGAGCACTCGCGCATCTACTTCTTCGGCAACGCCAACGGTGTGGGGCGACCGGTGTACCTCATCGGTTCGGCCGATCTGATGCCCCGCAACCTGAACCGCCGTGTCGAGGCCCTCGTGCCCGTGCACGACCCGCGGCTGCAGGCACGGCTGCAGCGGATCCTGGACACGAGCCTCGCAGAGGGGGCACGGGCCTGGACCCTGCACCCCGACGGCACCTGGACACCGCCGGAGGAGGGGACCGTCTCGCCTCACGACACCCTGTCGGAACCCGCGGCCTGAGTCACCCCGCACCGCCGGGACGGTCGTTCACCGGTCGTTCACCTTCCGTTCAGATTCGCAACGGCCTGCTGTTCCCTCGCCTCGTTACGTTGCACACGTCTGTCGGTGACCCGAGGCGGAAGACGTGGCGACAACATGCAAGCGTTGGAGATGGCTGGGTGCGATCCTCTGTGCCCTCAGCCTGCTCGCCGCCGCGTGTGGTGGCAGTCCCGGGGGAGGGAGCGCATTCGGTCTGACGGAGAGGCCGGAGTCCTCGCGGGATCCCGGCGAATCCGCCGCTACCGCTAAACCCACCGCCGGCGAGGACGCCGCACGGGCCCTGAGCGACGTTTCCGGCTCGGTGACGATCTCGGGGTCGTCGACGGTCGAGCCGATCTCGGTGCGTGTTGCCGAGTTGTTCCGGGACGTGGCACCGAATGTGAGCGTGACGGTCGACGGTCCGGGCACCGGTGACGGGTTCAAGTTGTTCTGTGCCGGCGAGACCGACATCTCCGATGCCTCTCGCCAGATCAAGGAGGCCGAGGCGGAGGCGTGCGCCGAGGCGGGCATCGAGTGGATCGAATTGCGCGTGGGGATTGACGGGATCGCCGTGCTGACCAATCTCGAGAACGTCGCGGTGGATTGCCTGAGCTTCGAGGACCTCTACGCCATCGTTGGCCCCGAGTCGGTGGGCTTCACCAACTGGCGCGACGCAGGTGCGCTCGCCGCCGACCTGGGCTCGTCGACGTCGTTCCCCGACCTGGCTCTCGACATCACGGCACCGGGTGCGGAGTCGGGCACCTACGACAGTTTCATCGAGATCGTGCTGGAGCACATCGGTGAGACCCGCGCCGAAGCGGGCGCCATCAGCGAGGACGAGTCGGCTACGACACGCCCGGACTACGTGTCGGCGGGCGACGACAACGTCATCATCCAGGGCATTGGCGGCGCTCGGGGCAGCTTCGGATGGGTGGGGTTCGCCTTTACCGGCGACGCGGATGTGAAGCTGCTGGCGGTGGACGGCGGTGAGGGTTGTGTGGCGGCCACACCGGCGACGATCGCCGGCGGCGAATACCCGGTGGCCCGCTCGCTGTATGTCTATGTCAACGCGGCGCGCGCCGCCGACGCCGCTGTCTCCGCCTACGTGGATTTCTACATGAGCGAGACCGGCCTCAGGCAGGCGGTGAGCGACGTCGGCTACGTCGTACTCACTGACGATGCGCAGGCGGTGACTGTGACCAACTGGCACCGCCGGAGAATCGGCGGTTGACAATTGCGGGACGCCCTCTCGATGCGCCTAGGTAGCGTCCGGCTGTGACCGACATCGCCTTGCGGTTTGGAGGTCGCCGCAACCCCCCTGTGGCGGTTGCCCACCTGCGAGAGATCCCGGTCTCGGCGATGGTGGTCCTGTCAGGATTGGTGCTGCTCCTCGTGTCGGCGTTCCTGCCGTGGGCGGTGAACGTCGGCTCCGGGCAAACGGCGAATGCCTTCGAGCCGAACCTGCCGTGGCTGCTGGGAGGCACCGATCTGGCGCAGCAGACGGCCGGTTCGTTCGGCAACGGCTGGATCCTGATCGCCGTCGTCGTCGTCTCGGTAGCGGCCGGGTACCCGCTGTTCTGCGGCCGCCGCATGGTTGCGGTGCCGCTCGCTTCGATCGGCGGCGCCGGTGCCGTCTACGTCTACTTCACGTCGTACCGCTTCGACAACCAGTTCTCCAAGATCGAGGGGCTGGTCGTCGAGCTGGGCAGCGGATGGTGGTTGGCCCTCGCCGGCTCGCTGCTGATGGTGACCGGCGGTGTGATCGCCCGGGTCGGTGCCGGGAATCGGCGAGCAGCCGTGGCGACCACCGGTCCGGTGACCCTCGAAGCTCTCTCCGGCAACCAGGATCGGCGCGATCGCGAATCAGCTGTCCGGACGATCATGCTCGTCGCCGCGCTTGCTTCGATCCTGGTCTCGGCGCTGATCGTCCTCGCACTCGTGCGGGACGCCCTGACGTTCATGATCAACATCGACTGGGCATCGGTCTGGAGCAGCGGATGGTTCCCGCGCCGGGGCTTCTACGACATCAAGACCCTGGTCGTCTCCACCGGTCTGGTGGTGGGCGTGTCGACGCTCATCGCCACCCCGGTCGGACTTGGCGCGGCGATATACCTCTCGGAGTACGCCAGACCCCGGACCAGGCGCTGGATGAAGCCCACGCTGGAGGTCCTCGCCGGCATTCCGAGTGTCGTGTTCGGGTTTTTTGCCCTGCAGTGGATCTCGCCCAACATCATCCAGCACATCGATGTCTGGTTCGGCCAGGATGCTCGGCTGGGCAACCTGGCGGCGGCCGGCGTCGGCGTGGGGATACTCAGCGTCCCGCTGATGGCGTCGATTTCCGAGGACGCCATGAAGGCAGTGCCCCATTCGCTGCGCGAGGCGTCCGCCGGCCTGGGCTCGCGCAAGGTCACCACCACGCTGCGCGTCGTGCTGCCGGCGGCCGTCTCCGGCCTCATGGCGGCGTTCATCGTGACCACGGCCCGAGCTGTCGGGGAGACCATGGTGGTCTTCATCGCCGGCGGCGGTGGCGACACGGCGGTCTACACCCACAACGTGTTCGACGGCAGCCTCACGATGACGGCTGCCATGGCCTCGCTCGCATCGGGCACCGACAGCGTCGTGGGTGAGGGCCTGACGTTCGAGTCGCTGTACTTCGTGGGCCTGCTGCTCTTTGTGCTCACGCTGGGCATGAATCTCGTCGCCGACCGCATCGTGCGGCGGTTCCAGAACAAGTACTGAAGGGCCGGCCGTGCGACTCGGACGCGTCTTCGATGACAGGACCCGCAGGGCGGTGACGTCGGAGGTCTACCGGCGCTCGCGGGACGTCCGCGGCGGGGTGTTCCGGGTTCTGCTGCAGATCGCGCTGCTGGTGGCGCTGCTGGTCCTGGCGATCCTGCTCGTCGACACGGTCACCGACGGCTGGTCGATCCTCAGCGGGCGCCTCGGAGACTTCCTCTCGGGGGGGTTGCGTTCACAGTCGGGGGATCCGGAACTGGGCGTGTTCCAGGGCATCCGGGGATCGCTCTGGATCGCCGTCTTCGTGATCGTCCTGGCGTTCCCGCTGGGGATCGGTGCCGCCATCTACCTCGAGGAGTACGCCCCGAAGTCGCGGCTCACAAGCTTCATCGACCTGAACATCCGCAATCTGGCGGGCGTGCCGTCTGTCGTCTACGGCCTGCTGGGACTCGCCATCTTCGTGCGGGGTCTCGAGGGCCTCACCGGGGGACAGTCGGTCACCGCGGCGGGGATCACCCTCGCGGTGCTGGTACTGCCAATCGTGATCATCACCTCCTCGGAGGCGATCCGCGCGGTTCCGCAGTCTCTCCGTGAGGCGGGTTACGGGGCGGGTGCCACCAAGTGGGAGGTCATCCGCACCCAGATCCTGCCGTACGCCGCTCCCGGGATCCTCACCGGCACGCTGCTTTCACTCTCACGGGCCATCGGCGAGGCCGCGCCACTGATCCTCGTCGGAGCCGTCACCGGCTTCCTGGGCGGGCAGTCGGGGCTGGTGGACATCTCGCAACTGCAGGAGAGATTCACGGCCCTCCCGATCATTATCACCGAGTGGGTGCAGGAATCCGGCCGGGACCGCGGCTTCGCCCCTGCCGCGGCGGCCGCGATCGTGGTAATGCTGGTAGTGGTGCTACTCCTGAACTCGGCCGCGATTTTCCTGCGGAACCACTTCGAGAAGAAGAGATGAGATCGAGAATCGCCGGAACGAGGGTGTAGACCGATGACCACAGTGACAGACTCAGTGGAGATGGCGATGAGCGGCGGCGGTGCCGTGCCTCAGGCTTCCGAGGCCCCGCCGGCTGTCGCCACAGCAGCGGGGGGAGAGGCGTTCCCGCCCGACACCGTCTTCCGCGTCGAGGACCTGAACTGCTACTACGGCTCGAACCGGGCCGTCCGCGACGTGACCATGGACATCAGCGAGCGGGAGATCACCGCCATCATCGGCCCCTCGGGCTGCGGTAAGACCACCGTGCTGCGCTGCTTCAACCGGATGAACGACCTCATCGAAGGGGCGCGGGCCACCGGAACGCTGCTGTTTCGGGGAGTCGACCTCTACGACCCGCGGGTGGATCCGGTCGAGGTGCGCCGCCGAGTCGGCATGGTGTTCCAGAAGCCGAACCCCTTCCCGAAGTCCGTCTTCGACAACGTGGCCTACGGTCCGCGCATCGCCGGTTCGGTCCCCAAGAGCGAACTCCCCGACATCGTGGAAGCCTCACTGCGCCGGGCTGCGCTGTTCGAGGAGGTGAAGGACCGCCTCAAGGATTCCGCCATCGGCCTCTCGGGCGGCCAGCAGCAGCGCCTTTGCATCGCGCGGGCGATCGCCACGAACCCTGACGTGCTGCTTATGGACGAGCCGTGCTCGGCCCTCGACCCGATCTCTACGGCGCACATCGAGGAACTCATGCACAGGCTCAAGGAGGAGTACACGATCGTCATCGTGACGCACAACATGCAGCAGGCGGCCCGCATCTCGGACCGCACGGCGTTCTTCACCGCCGACGTGGACGCCGAGACGAACTCCCGCTATGGGCTGCTCGTGGAGTTCGACGACACAGAGAGGATCTTCTCCAACCCGTCCGACGAGCGCACGGAGAACTACGTGACCGGCCGCTTCGGCTGAAGCGACCCGCTCGAGGTCCGACCACTCGAAAACCGAACGGTCGGCCAGCACGCCAGGAGGTGCCGCAATGGTCGAGAGTCTGCGCAAACCCTTCGCGGACGAGCTCGAGGAGGTGAGGATCGAACTGATCCGCATGGCCGGTCTCGTCATCGAGGCGATACCACGCTGCACCGAAGCCCTGCTCTCGAGTGACCTGGCGGCGGCACAGGAGATCATCGACGCGGACAATGTCCTCGACGACGCCTCGCGGGCGCTCGAGCATCGCTGCCAGCAACTCCTGGCGCTGCAGCAGCCCATGGCCGGAGATCTGCGCACGATTCTCGCCGCCATGACGATCAACCACGAGTTGGAACGCTCCGGTGACCTGGTGGAGAACATCGCCAAGGCGATGCGACGGGTCTACGGCATCGACTTCGGTCCGCGCCTGCGCGGTCTCATCACCCAGATGAGCGAGGAGGCCACGCGGCTCATGCGGTTCGCCGTGGATGCCTTCGCCGACGGCAACTCGGGCCTCGCCGCCGCTCTCGACGACATTGACGATCGTCTGGATCGGCTGAACCACCAGTGCCTTGCCATGATCGTGGGTGAGGAGGGCCGAGCGATGGGTGATCTGATGTCGGGGGTGCAACTCGCTTTGATCGGCCGCTACTACGAGCGGATCGGTGACCATGCCGTCAATATCGGCGAGCGGGTCCGCTATATGGTGGACGGCTGGAGGCCCGGCCAGCCGGAGGAGTTGCCGGCCGATCAGGAGCCGGACCTCGGCGCCGAGGCCAAGGCTGGCTAGCCGTGCGGGTACTGGTCACCAACGACGACGGCATCGAGGCCCCCGGCTTGGCGGCGCTGGCGCGGCACGCCGTCGAAGCCGGGCATGACACCTTCGTGTTGGCGCCGCGGGAGGAGATGAGCGGTTCGGGCGCGTCCATGGGCTCGCTGGCGCTGCACCACCCAATCGAGGTTCGTCCGTGGACGGTCCCGACGCTGGACGGCGTGCCTGCCCACGCCGCGGCGGCGACACCGGCGGCGTGCGCCATCCTGGGCTGCCTCGGCGCGGTTGGGCCTCCACCGGATCTGGTCCTGTCCGGCATCAACCACGGGTTCAATGTCGGGCGCTCGGCCCTGCATTCAGGGACGGTGGGAGCCGCCATCACCGCCGCCGCCTGGGGTGCGAAAGGGCTCGCCGTCAGCACCGCCTGGGCTGAGGACGACGTGCGTTGGGAAACAGCGGCATCGGTCGCGCTCGGCCTCTCCGGCTGGTTCATGGAGACAGACGATCTCCGGGCGCTGAATGTGAACGTGCCGAACCGGCCGGCGGAAGAATTGCGCGGAGTGCGCTGGGCGACGTTGGCAGACGTCGGAGCGATCCGGAGTGCAATCCTCGGCATCGAGGAGACCGTCGACGGCGAGGGGTTCCGCGTGCTCACCCATCACAAGCCCACCGACCCGGCGGCGGCGCCGCAAGGTTCGGACAGGGCGCTGGTTGCCCAGGGTTACGTCGTGTTGACGGGTTTGGGCGGGCTCGCCGAGTGGGGCCCCTCCGGCGATTGCCTCGGTGAGAAGCGACTCGCCGGTCTGCTCGGGGTCCCAGCCACGGCGGGTCCCGACGGGCGCGCGCCGGCGCCGGTGGAGGCCGAGGAGAAGTCCCGGTGACCGTCGGGCTCGTCGTCCTTGCCGCGGTGCTGGCGCTGATGGCGGGCGTCTGCGGTGTTCTCGCCGTCCGCTACCGGGGTGTGCGGCGCTCGCTGCGCCGTCTCGGCGATGCCGCCGGCGGGGCGACGCCGGCTCCCGCGACGCGGCGGGACAGCGTTGCGGGTCTCGTGCAGGCTGGCACCGAGCCGGACATGCGCCAGGGGGGACCCGCGGGGCTGAGTGACACGATCGACGCTCTGGGGGACCGGCTGCGCGACCTGGAGAGCACCGCAGACGTGCGCGCTGACTGGATGGGACGACTCAGCGAGGCGATCGCCCGCATGACCGAGGGCGTGGTGATCTGCGATGCCGACGGTGAGGTGGTGTTCCGCGAGGGCAGCGCCCTTGCGGCGATCTCCAGCCGGCACGGCCAGGCACTCATGGACGCCGCCTTGGACCGTGTGCTCGGCCGGGCCTGCGGAGGCATGACGGTCCGCGAAGAGGTGCGGCTCTTCGGGCCGCCGCAGCGGGTGTTCATGCTCAGCGCCTCACCGCTGGCCGGCGGAGGGTTGGCCCTCGTCGAGGATGTGACCGAGCCCGAGCGGGTCGAGACCCTGCGCCGCGACTTCATCTCGAACATCAGCCACGAGTTGCGCACACCGGTGGGGGCGATCAGCCTCCTGGCCGAGACGCTCGTCGACCTGCTGTCGGACAGTGAGAGTCCTGCCGGGGAATCACGGCTCGGCGCCGAGGAGCACGCCACAGTCGTCGGGCTGGCCGGTCGACTGGTGGCAGAGGCGGAGCGGATGACACGTGCCATCGATGACCTGACCGAACTCAGCAGGGTGGAGCGGGAGACGAACGGTGAGCGAAGTGTCGTGGCGTTGCAGGACGTTGTGAGCGCCGTGGTCGAACGGCTCGCCAACGCCGCCGAGCAGTACGGGATCGCGGTGAACGTCGCCGCGCCGGACGGCCCGATTCTCGTGCACGCCAACCGCCGCCAGATCGCCTCGGCGGTGCACAACCTGCTCGACAACGCGCTGAAGTACTCGCCGGAGGGAACATCGGTGAGTGTCCGCATCCGTCGCTGGGACCAGTCGGCGGAGCTGTCCGTGCAGGACACCGGCATCGGCATACCGCAGGGAGACCTGCCCCGGATCTTCGAGCGGTTCTACCGGGTCGACCGCTCACGCACCTCGTCCTCGGGGGGAATCGGCCTGGGGCTGGCCATCGTCCGTCACGTTGCCATCAACCACGGTGGTGACGTCGAGGTGGAATCGATGGAGGGGGAGGGAAGCACGTTCACCCTCCGCCTACCGATGCCGCCGGGAGCCGAGGACGATGAGTCCGCGGAGTCGGCCGTCGAGGATCCACTGCCCAATGAGCCCGCTGTCGCTGGCCCGGACTCCCGGTCGAGAGCTTCGAGGAGGTTGACGTGAGCCGTTCCGCACGCGTCCTCGTCGTCGAGGACGAGCCGTCGTTCGTCGAGGCGCTGAGCGCGGGATTGCGCAGGGAGGGGTTCGCGCTCGACATCGCGCGTGACGGCCGCGAGGCGCTCGACCGCTTCGAGGCCTGCAACCCGGACGTGGTCCTGCTCGACGTCATGCTGCCGCGTCTGTCGGGGCTCGACGTGTGCCGGGCGATCCGCAGCCGCTCGAACGTCCCGATCATCATGGTCTCGGCCAAGGGTGAGGAGATCGACATGGTGGTGGGCCTGGAGGTCGGGGCCGACGACTACGTGCCCAAGCCCTACCGGTTCCGTGAGTTGGTGGCCCGGATCCGTGCCGTGCTGCGCCGTGCCCAGGTGCAGGCCGCCGACGGAGCCCCCGCGGCGAACGCCGAGCGACCCATCGAGGTCGGTGAGGTGTCCATCGACCCGCACGGTCACGAGGTGCGAGTGCGGGGCGAGTCCGTGCAACTCCCGCTGAAGGAATTCGACCTGCTCTGGGTGCTGATCTCCAACGCCGGGCGGGTGGTGCCGCGGGACGATCTGATCGACCAGGTCTGGGGAAAGGACTACGTGGGCGACACCAAGACGCTGGACGCGCACATCCGCCGGCTGCGGCGCAAGATCGAAGTCGAACCCTCCAGCCCGCAGCGCATCGTCACCGTTCGGGGAGTGGGCTACAAGTACTCTGAATCAGCCTCTTCCGCGGTCGGGAAGGGAGACGGCTAGAAGGAGGGCCATGTCCGGCGCCGGCGGCTGGAGTCCGGTTCGCGAACCCCGCCACCCGCGCTCGCCCGAGGTCGGCGGGTCGCGCAGGGTGACCGGCTTCATGCGTCTGGCCCGCGTCCACGCGCTGTCCGCTGCTGGCGATGCCATGATCGCCGTGGCGCTCGCCGATTCGCTGTTCTTCTCTGTCGAGCCGGACTCGGCGCGGTCGAGCGTGCTGGCGTTCCTTTTCCTGACACTGGCCCCCTTCGCGCTCGTGGCGCCACTCATCGGGCCGGCCGTGGATCGGGCACCGGGGGGGCGGCGTCTCCTGATTGTGCTACTCAACGCCGGCCGCGCCCTCACCGCGTTGTTCATGATCGGCAACGTGGATTCCGGGAAGCTCTTCGCGCTGGCGTTCGCCGTGCTCGTTCTCGGCAAGGGATACGCCGTGGCGAAGGCCTCCATCGTTCCGGTCACAGTGCGCAGCGAACACGAACTGGTGAACCGCAACTCCCGGCTGGCGGTGCTCAGCGGCGTCGCCGGCCTCGCCGGGGGCGTCCCGGCGTGGTTGATACAGCGCTATGCGGGGTCCGACTGGGTCATGGGCGTGGCGACGGGCGTCTTCGTGGGCTCGTGCGCGCTCGCCTTCCGCCTGCCGCCGGCCGAGGTGGCGCCACGGGCTTCGACCGGCACCGGCGCGGCGATGAACGAGACGAAGGGCTTTGGGATACGTCTCGCTGCTTCGGGCACCGGGGTGTTACGCGGCGTCCTGGGGTTCATGACGTTCCTGGTGGCCTTCGGGCTGCGCGACGACGCGATCTGGCAGGTGTATCTCGTCGGGGCGTTCGCCATGATCGGCACGTTGGGCGGGTCAGCCGTGGCGGCTCGAATGCGCGAAGGCGCCCGCGAGGAGTCGATCCTGCAGATCATGCTCGTCGTTCCCGCCCTGGTGTCGCTGCTGGCGATCTGGGACGGGGGACTGAGGGGGGCGATCGTCGTGGCGCTGGTCGTCGGGCTGGCCGCCTCGGCCGGCAAGGTGGCCTTCGACTCGGTGGTCCAGCGGGACGCGCCGAACGCCGACTATGGCCGCAGTTTCGGCCGGTTCGAGACCCGGTTCCAGCTGTCCTGGGTGATCGGGTCGGCCCTGGCAGTGATCCCCATGTCGCTGCGGCTGGGCTTCATCCTGATCACACTCTTCCTGGCGGCCGCCGTCGTGCTGCACCTCATCGGGGCCAAGAACGTCCGGCGGGGCCAGCCGCCGCCCAGCCTGCCGCGCAACCTGCCGCGTCACTTGCCGCGGAACATGCCGGGGCGCCGGCCTCGCAAGGTGCCCCGAAGCCCTCGGCCCGAAGGGGGATCTCCTCAGCCGCCGGGATTTGGCCGACCACCAACTCCTGGACCGGAGTCCCCTGGACCCTCGTAGACCTCGAGCCGAGCCAGCCATAGTCCAGGGGCGTCGATCTCGTTGGGCGTCGGCCAGTTGTCGGCCGACTGCCATAGGCGGCCGATGCCCTCGGCACCGGCCCGTTCGGTGACACCTTCCACGAAGCGGGCGCCGCGCCCGGTGGCCTCCGGTGCCACATCGACGCCCAGGAGGCGAGCCAACTGGCGTGCCTCGGCGGGCGGGGATAGACGGCGTCGCCTGAAGGCCTCCCGGACGGGGCTCTGGGAGCCGAGCAACTGCGAGCACGCCAGTTCGGTGGTGGCGTCGACATAGCCGGCCAACACCGAGAGGAGGTCCTCGAGTTGGCCCGCCACCGCCTCCTGGTCCTCCGAAGCCGTTGCCCCCAGCAGTATCTCCGGGCTGGACAGCAGGGCGGGCATCTCGGCCATGGCCCGCTCCGGGTCGAGGTCGCCGAGCCGCTCCTGCAACGAGTCGACGATCCCGCCGGGATCGATCCTGAAGCTCCGGGCGTGACTCTTCAGCAGGTCGGTCAGCCGCCGGTGCACCGAGGGGACGCTGAGAACAGCGTTGCAGACGAGGGAGTGAACGCAGACCCAGAGGCACGTGTCGTCACGCGGCAGGCTCCAGGCCTCCGCGAAGGCGGCGATGTTCGGCTCGACGAGCAGGAGGCGGTCACTGCGCAAGCGGGGGAGCGCCAGGTCGTGGGAGCCGAGCGCCGCCCGTGCCAGGCGGCCGGTCAGCGACCCGGCGGTCATGTCGGCCAGCAGCGGCGCCAGCGGCCCCATGAGATGCCGCAGCATCGCCTCGGGGGTCTCGGCGGAGGGCTCGTGGGTTTCCGCTGAGTCCCGTGCCGCGGTCAGTGCCTCCTGCAACTGCTGGAAATGCGGCCGCCAGTCGCGCAGCGTGTGATGCGCCCAGCCACCGCGATTCACGACGGCCACTTCGACCGGCCCGTGGTCGGCGGTGATCGGCAGCCCGGTGGCCGCCTCGGCGGCTCGCTGAGCGATGCCCGCCAGGTCGCTGAAGTCGGCCCGATCCGCCGGTGAGACGTTCGCCTCCGTGCCGCCGTCGGAGGCCACCGCCAGCGCCAACTGATCTGCCGCCTGGCGGCTGACGTCGGGCGACCGCAGCAGCCTGGTCAGATCGCCGAGGAGCGGCCAGGCCCCAAGTGGATCCTCCTCGCCGCCCCAGTCGGCGGCGCCTTCGTCGAAAGGAGGGTCGGGTGGCGCCATGACTGAATCGTAGATGGGGGAGGGGGCCGTTACCTTGGGGTTCTGTGACAAACCGCGCTCGGGATCCCGCCGCTTCCGGTGCCCGCATGGAGTATGCCGCCGCGCCGAGCCGACCGCTGGTCGTGGCGATCACCGGTGTCGCCGGGTCGATCGGCTCGCGGCTAGCGGCACGGCTGGGCGCCCGCGACGGTGAAGTGCGCGTCGTCGGCGTGGACTCGCAACCACTGCAGTCGCAGCTCGGCGCTGAACTCCGCCAGGGGGATCTCCGCACAGACGACGTGGTGGCGATGCTGCAGGGGGTTGACGTCGTCGCCCACCTTGTGTCGGCGTTCGATCCGCGTCGCGACGGGCTGGAGTCGGCGAACCTCGACATCGAGATGGTGCGCCGCCTGCTGGCGGCGGTGTCGGAGGCGAAGATCTCCGCCGTCGTCCTGATGTCCAGCGCGATGGTCTACGGAGCCTGGCCCAACAACCCGGTCCCGCTGCACGAGGATGCACTGCTGCGGCCGAATCCGGGATTCTCGTTCGCGGCGCACAAGGCGGAGGTGGAACGACTCGCAGCCGAATGGCACGCCGACAACCCCGAGGTGCGCCTCGTCGTGCTCCGCCCGGTTACCGCCGTCGCAGCGGGCGAGAGCAGTTGGGCGGCTCGCATCCTGCGAGCGTCGGTCACGGTGGCGGCCGGCGACGACAACCCGCCGGTGCAGTTTCTGCATCTGGACGACCTGGCGGCGGCGGTGGAGTTGGCCGTGCTGGGCGACCTCGCCGGCGCCTACAACGTGGCGCCCGACGGCTACGTCTCGGCGGACCGCATGAGGCGGCTCAGCGGCATGGTGCCCTGGCTGCGGGTCCCGCCGCAGGTGGCGTCCTGGCTGGCGCGGTTCCGTTGGCGCTGGCGCCTGGCGCCGACGCCCCCCGGCGTCGTCCCGTACACCCGCTTCCCCTGGGTGGTGTCGAACGAGCGACTGCGGGCTGCGGGCTGGACACCCGGGCACAGCAACGAGGAGTGCTACGTCGACTCGCATCATGCCAAGCCTTGGGCCATCACGACATCCTCGGTGATGCAGCGGAGGTCGCTGGCTGTGCTCATCGCGCTTGTGGCGGTCGGTCTGGGGATCGCGATTGGGGCGATGACCCGAGCGCGGCGCGCCGCTCGGCCGCCGATGCCCTGATTGTCCCGGAGATGAATCGATACGGGCCCGTTGGGAATTATCCTTGATTCGTGCAGTCACCTCAGGGCGACACCTGGGTCGGCCTCTGCGCTGATCGATTGCCGCTGGAGGCGGCGTTGGTGTGGGCCAACCGCCCGCACTGCGGTGCCGTGGTGACGTTCTCCGGAAATGCCAGAGACAGCTCTCCCGATCGTCCCGAGGTCTACGAGTTGACCTATGAGGCCTACGAGGCCGAGGCGGAGCACCGCTTGGCGGCTGTGGCGAGCCAGGCGCGGGACCTCTGGCCCGACGTCGGCCGGCTGGCACTGCTGCACCGCACCGGCACGCTGGCGGTCGGAGATGCCGCGGTCGTGGTCGTGGCCTCGGCGCCCCACAGGCGGGAGGCGTTCGAGGCGGCCCGGTTCTGCATCGACGCGCTGAAGGCCACCGTCCCGATCTGGAAGCTCGAGAAGTGGGCGGGTGGCGAGAGTTGGGGCAGGGAGGCCCAGCACCTGTCCGAACTCGAGGAGTATGTGCAGCGGGTGCACAACCCGCTCTAGGAAGGCTTGGAGAGCAGCGAGTGGCTGGTGTGATCTTCCTGTTCGTGGCGGTCGGTGTGTGCGTCGTCGGGTTCCTCGTGATCTGGCTGCGGCACCGGGACCGCACGACGTTCACGTCGAGCGTCGACCGCTTCGACGCCGAGATGTCGGCGCTCCGGCCGCCCTCGGGGAGCCGCGGCCGCGGCCGCTGGGGCCGCTAGCCCGCCATGGCACGCAGTCTCGCGGTCGACCTGGGGACGGCCAACACCCTGGTGTATTCCCAGGGTCAGGACATCGTCTACCGCCAACCGACGGTTATTGCCGTCCACCGCCAGACCGGCGAGGTCCTCGCCATGGGCGAGGAGGCGTGGCGCATGATCGGCCGGACTCCCAGCTACATCGTGGCCCACCGTCCGCTGCGTAGCGGTGCGATCACCGACTTCGACATGACCGAGCAGATGATGCGCGCCATCTTCCACCAGATCGGTGTGAACCGCTTCAACCGGCCCCGGGTGGTGATCTGTGTGCCCTCGGCACTCACGCTCGTCGAGATGCGAGCCGTGAAGCTGGCCGCACGCCGCGCCGGAGCCGGCAACGTGCTGCTCATGGAGCAGCCGATCGCCGCGGCGCTCGGTGCGAACCTGCCGATCGACAAGTCGGTCGGCAACCTCATCGTCGACATCGGCGGCGGCACGACGGAGTCTGGGCTCATCTCACTCGGCGGGGTTGTCGCTCTTGAGGCCGAACGCGTCGGTTCTTTCGCCGTCGACGACGCCGTGCAGAAATACCTTCGGGAGACCTACGACATCGCCGTCGGGGAGCAGACGGCGGAGAAGATCAAGATCACCGTCGGTTCGGCGCTCGACATCGGCCAGGACCGGGAGATGCAGGTGCGCGGCCGTCGCGTCTCGGTGAGCGCGCCCGAGGTGTTGACGCTCAACTCCGGTGAGATCCGCGAGGCAATCGGCGGCCCGCTGCGGGCGATCCTCAACTCCATCCTGAACTGCGTATCGAACACCCCGCCCGAGTTGGCCAACGACATCGCCCGTCGAGGGTTGTATCTGACCGGCGGCGGCGGGCTGCTCAGCGGCATCGATCAGCGGATCGCCAATGAGGCCGGTGTCCCTGTGCGGCGGGTGGAATACCCCCTGGAGTGCGTGGTGCGCGGTGCCGGTCGGTCCCTCGAGGCGCTCGACCTCATGCGCGGGATGTTCGTGGACTTCTCCGACGGGGATTGAGCCGGCGAAGATCCGCCGCTGAGTTGGCCGGGATCCTCCGCTGGGCCATCGCGGTTCTTCTGCGGAACTAGCGCAGATCCTCCGCCGCCTGGCGGACCTGCCAGTCCCTATCGTCGGCGGCCCGCTCCAGAGCCGCCTCGACCTCGGGGCCGGAGAACGCGGCCAGAGCCAGGACGGCTCGACGACGCACGGTTGCCCGGTCCTCGGTCGCGGCGAGCACCGCGGCGAGCCCGGACTCGTTGCCGATCGCCCCGAGCGCGGCGACCGCCGTCTCCCGGCACTGCACGTCGGGATGGCTCGTGGTGATCTCGCAGAGGCGCGAGACGATTCCGGGGGCGGCTGCAGGATGCTCGCCGCATGCCCAGGCCGCCGCCTCGACCACGCGCGCATCGCCGTCGGCGAGCGCGCCGGCGAGGTCGATTTCGCCGCGACCGGCGGCCAACTCCGCGGCACGGGCGCGCACCTCGGGTGACGGGTCCTCGAGGGCGCTGCGAATGTCGGTGGCCTCAAGGGCGCCTTGGCGCGCAAGAGCGCCGAGCGCAGCGCCGCGCACGCCGGGGCTCGGATCGCCGACTCCCAGGCGGGCGGTGCTCTCGGCGCCGCCGAACCCGCTCAGAGCCACGGCTCGCCGCCGCCGGAGCGATTCGCCGTCAGGCGGGCGTCCGTCAGGGTCTACCGGCAAGGCCACGTGGTGCCGGTCCCCGAAGGCGCGCCGGCCGGGATCATCCGATGACGGCCTCCAGGGCTATCCCCCCGACGAAGGCGAGGAACCCGACCAGGGCGGCAAGCAGGACGCCGAGGACGCCGATGAGCGTCAGCAACGCCGCGGCCGCTCCTATGCGGTGCCACCAGCGGAACCCGGCCCCGCGGCCGTATCGGGCGCGCTGTCGGCGGAACGGATCCCGCCAGAGCGACGTCGCCGCGGCGGCGAGGCCGCGGGCGTCATCGCGGCGGGTCGGAGTCGCCGCCGGGCGCCCACCGGTGGACGCGCCCTCTAGCGTGGGGGGCGAGCCCACAGGTCCGGTTGTGGCGAGGTGCGTGGTGGCCGAGGCGAACACAGTGAAGCTCACGCTATCGAGCCTGCTGCGCAGATTCAGCCACCGAATGGGGAATCTGTGGTGGCCGGTGCGGGGGGCCACGGCCGGGGCCGCCGCCGGGGGCCGGTTCCGCCCCATCCCGTCGCTGCGGACGGGGATGGTCGCCCTGCGTCGGATGGGAGTAAGGGGTCTCGCCAGGAGGTTCTGGCGCTGCTGCCGTCGGAACCCGCGCCGCTCGATCTCGATCGCCGCCGTCGTGGCCGTCGTCCTGACGGCGCTGCTGGTCCTCTCGTTCGTTTCGGCTCCGTACTACGCCCTGTACCCGGGCGACGTCTACTCCGCCACCGGCGCCGTCTCCTCCGACAGCGAGCCCACCTACGACCCCATGAGCCTCATCGGCTTCGTGACCATCTCGGCGCAGCAGACCGAGACGTTGTGGCAGTGGGTCGTCGCCTATCTCGACCGCTCCGCCACGCTTCAGCACGAGGACGTCTTCAACCGGGGGCTGACGCCCCAGGAGCGCCGCAATACCGACGCCCGTCTGATGACCCGATCCCAGGACGTCTCGGTCTATGTGGCGCTGGCGGAACTGGGCTACGACCTGCCCGACTCCGAGGTCGTGGTGAGCGGGCTGATCCCCTGTATGCCGGCGGCCGAACATATCGTCATCGGCGACGTGATCACATCGGTCGGCGGGGAGCCGGTGTCGGATTCCGGCCAGGTCTCCGCGGCTGTCCGCAGCCGCGCCGTCGGCGAGCTGGTCGAGTTCGGGATCCAGGCTCAGGGCGAGACTGAGAGTGTGCTGGTGGACATCCGGCTGGGGTCGAGCGCCGATGAGTGCATCGATCCCCCCACCCGCACCACCACCGAGGAGGAACGTCCCCTGCTGGGGGTGGTCCTGGCCAACGACGTCGGCGACTTGGGGGTGGACATCGACTTCGCCACCGGCAACATCGCCGGTCCGTCAGCGGGCCTGGCGTTCGCCCTCTCGGTGGTGGATCTGCTCACCCCCGGCGAACTGACCGAAGGGCGCCCGGTTGCGGTGACGGGGACCATCTCCCCGGATGGCTCGGTCGGCACCGTCGGGGGGATCGCGCAGAAGGTTCGGGCGGCGGAGCGGCGGAACTTCCAGTTGATGCTGGTGCCCGAGGGGCAGTTTGAGGAGGCCGTCGCGGCCGTTACCGGGACCCTCGAGATCGTGGAGGTCTCCACGATGTCCGAGGCACTTGCCACCGTCGCCCCGAACTGGTCCCCACCGGAACGCGTCTAGCACCGCGGCGGTACCCGGATGCGCCCGCCGCGCATCGTACGATTGGCGGCGGTGCAGAATCCGGCACGCATCCCGTGACCTCCGCAGAGGAGCGTCCGGCTCTCCGTCCCGAGGAGGTGTCCGGACGCGAGTTCTCAGTCGCACGAAAGGGTTACGACCGCGCCGAGGTGCGGGCGTTCCTGGAGACCGTGGCGTCGGACTTGGCAGCGGCGTCCGAGTTGGTCACCGAACTCGAGCGCCTCGCTGCGCGCGCCGCGGTCGACTCCAATGATGCCGAGCCGTCGAACGCCGAGACACTGCTGGAAGCCGTCGCGGCCGAAGCCTGGCGTGATGAGGTGCTGGCCGACCTGGATCGGCGTCGTCGCGAGCTGAATGGTGAGGTGGTGCGGCTGCGCGCCGGGCGAGATCGCCTGCGCGACGATCTGGCCGAGGTGGCGGGCGAGTTGGCCGAGCAGTTGCGACGCCTCGACGGCTCGTTGCAGGCCGCCCGATCGGCCGGTGACGTTGCCGAGCAGCGGGTCCGGGCCGAGGACTCCCGGAGTGCCGAGGAGTGGCGCGCCGAGTTGGAGGCGGCGCGTCTTGCCGGGTTCGTGACCGTGGGTGCGGCGGCGGCCGCCGGTGATCCGGCGGGTGACGGTGGCGGTGCACCGGCGACACCCCGGTCCGATGATGCCGAGGCCGTTGAAGTGGGCGAACTCTTCGCCCGCCTGCGTGCCGAGCGATCGGGCGAACGACCGGGAGGCGACCCGCCCCAGGCGGATTCCTAGAGCCGCTCGGCGGCGGCTCGGCTTCGGGCGCGACCACGGTGCCGGCCGCTGATGGCCGCGGGCAAACCCGGTCGCCCGCAGTAGGCTGCCCGCCATGTCAGTGACAGGGCCGCGGGGCCCCGGCGGGCCGCGGACCCCTCCTGCTCCTCCTCCCGCTCGATCCCGGCGTCTGCGGCGCAGCCTGTTCATTGCGATCGCCGCGGTGATCATCGTGCTGGTGTCGCTGCGCGGCGCCGCTGGGTTCTACACGGACTTCCTGTGGTTCGAAGCCCTGGGCCAGGCCGATGTGTGGCGCACGATCATCCTCTCGCGGATCGTGCTGGCGCTCATCTTCATCCTCTTCCTCTTCGCCCTCCTCTACGGGAACCTCTCGATCGCCGACCGGATGGCGCCCGCACAGCGCCCGCGCGGCCCCGAGGAGGACGTGCTGGCCCGCTACCACGCCTCGATGGGGCAGCGGCCGCGCCTGGTCCGCCTCGGTGTGACGCTGCTGTTCGCACTGCCGATCGGTGCCGGCGCCTCGGACCAGTGGGAGGAATGGCTCCTGCTGACCAACAGCGTGGAGTTCGGCGCCGTCGATCCCATCGACGCGCTGTGGTTCGGCAACGACGTGGGCTTCTACGTCTTCCAGTTGCCCTTCCTGACCTACATCGTCAACTGGCTGTTCAACGTCGTCCTGCTCACTTTCTTCATCACCGCCATCGCGCACTACGTGAACGGCGGGATCCGCTTCCAGAAGCAGGGGCAGCGCGTCACTCCCCAGGTGAAGGGGCACCTCTCGGTGCTGTTGGGGGCGCTGGCGCTGATCAAGGCCGCGGACTACTTCCTGGGCCGCTACGAGCTGACGACGTCCACGTCGGGCGTCGTGGACGGCGCCACATACACCGACTTGAACGCGCGGCTGCCGGTGCACTGGCTGCTCATCCTGATCTCGCTGCTGGCGTTCGTGCTGCTGATAGTCAACATCCGCCTGAAGGGCTGGGTTCTGCCCACGCTGGCGGTGGGGCTCTGGGCCTTCGTGGCGATCGTGATGGGGGGGATCTACCCGCTCGTCATCCAGCGCCTGCGGGTGGAGCCCGCCGAGTCCACCCGTGAGCGGGAGTACATCGAGTACAACATCGCCTCGACGCGCCTGGCCATGGGGCTCGACGACGTGAAGGTCCGCACGTTCGATTCCACCGGGGGGCTGACCTACGACGCGGTTGCTCGCAGCTGGGACATCATCGGCAACCTGCCGCTGCTGGATCCCGCGATCCTCCCGCTGACCTACGAGAACCGCGAGGGCGAGCGGAACTACTACCAGTTCTCCGAGGTACTGGACGTGGACCGCTACGAGATCGACGGCCAGGTGACGCCGGTCGTATTGGGGGCGCGCCAGTTGAATCCGGGCAATCTCCCGCAGACTTCCTGGGAGGCCCGCACCCTCACGTTCACCCACGGCTTCGGGGTGGCCCTGGCGCCGGCCAACACCGTGGAGGCGGGGTTGCCCGACTTCCGCATCGGTGGGCTGCCGGTCACCAACGACCTGGACATACCCCTCGACGAGCCCCGGCTGTACTACGGCGAGGAACTCGACGGCTACGCCATCGTCAAGACCGACCGCCAGGAGGTGGACGTTCCGACCGCCACCGGCGAGGAGGCGTCCTACACCTACCAGGGCGAGGGCGGGGTGGAGATCGGCGGCTTCTTCCGGCAGGCGTCCTTCGCGCTGCGGTTCTGGGAGGTGGACCCGCTGCTCTCGGGCTTCATCACTGATGAGAGCAAGGTGATCTACGTCCGCGACGTGCGCGCCCGCGTCAAGAAGCTGGCCCCGTTCCTGCACATCGACAACGACCCATATCCGGTGCTGGCCGGGGGGCGGGTTCAGTACATCGTGGATGCCTACACCACCACGTCGAAGTTCCCCTACGGCCAGCGCGCCGATACTGAGCAGCTCGGCGACAACAGCGGCCTGCGCCATCGCTTCAACTATGTGCGGAACTCGGTGAAGGCCGTGGTGGACGGCTTCGACGGCACCACCACGCTGTACGTCATCGATCCCGACGATCCCATCCTGCGGGCCTACCGCAACATTTTCCCGGACCTTTTCGAGGACTTCGAGCACATGCCGGCAGAGCTCATGGAGCACATCCGCTATCCGGAGGATCTGTTCCGGGTGCAGACCAACGTCTGGGCCCGTTACCAACTCGACAATCCCCAGGAGTTCTACGAGCAGGCCAAGGGCTGGTCCGTGGCCCAGGATCCCGGCGCGGTCACCGGCGTGTTGACGTCACCGATCACGACGCCCGACGGCATTGTGCAGCAGCCCTCCCGGGAGGCGCGCATCGACCCGTACTACCTGTTGACGCGCCTGCCGGAGGAGGACGATCAGGACTTCGTGATCCTGCGCTCGTACGTGCCGGTCTCCACCGAGGACACCCGGCGCGAACTCACCGCGTTCATGGTCGGCAAGAGCGATCCCGACGAGTACGGCGAGCTGGTGGTGTACAAGGTTGAACCGCTCGGTTTGACCGACGGACCGGCACTCGTGAACTCCAAGATCCAGAGCGATCCCAGCATCTCCCGGGTCGTGACGCTGCTCAACCAGCAGGGTTCGCGTGTCGAGTTCGGCGATCTTGTCCTCGTGCCGGTGGAGGACTCGATCCTCTACGTACGGCCGCTGTACGTGGTGGCACAGAGCCCGCCGGTGCCCGAATTGCAGCAAGTGATCGCCGTGCTCGGCGAGCGGGTGGTGATGTGTCCCACGCTGGACGAGGCGCTGCGCGGCCTGTTCGGCTTGACGCTGGTGTCCGACTCCCAGGATGCCTCTGCGTCGAGTTGCGTGGGCAACACGGCAGGATTGGCGGCGGAGATTGCGGAGGCCGAACCTGCCCCGGTACCTCCGGCTCCCGCCGAGCCCGCTCCGGCTCCCGCCGAGCCCGCTCCCGCGCCGATGCCGCCGGTGTCCCCGGGTGATGTGCCGGACGCGGTCAGTGGTCTGATCGAGCGGGCGGTGGAACTCTTCGCCGAGGCCGACGCGGCGCTGCGGGACGGCCGCCTCGACCTCTACCAGCAGCGCATCGAGGAGGCCGAGGACCTGATCCGCCGGGCCTCGGAGGAGTTGGAAGGCTCTCTGTAGTTCAGAGAGCCAGTTCAGGTAGCCAGTTCACCCGCGGACGGTGGGCGACTTGCGCCTGCGACCGGACCCCGCCGACTGGGAGCTAACCCAGGTAGTCAACTGGGTCACGGTTGGCAGGGCTGCTGCGGTCGTTTCAGCCATGTTTGATTCAGCCGCGTTTGGCCAATTCGGCGTCGCGCAGGACGCGGCGCAGGATCTTGCCGGAGATGGCCTTGGGGATGGCGTCGATGAACTCCAGCTCGCGGATCTGCTTGAAGCTGGCCACCTGGCCGGCGATGAAGTCCTGCAGTTCACCGGCGGTGGCCTCGGCTCCCGGCTTGAGCACCACGAAGGCTTTCGGGATCTCGCCGGCCTCATCGTCGGGCACCGGGATGACCGCCGAGTCGGCGACCGCCGGGTGTGACAGCAGCAGGCCTTCGAGTTCCGCCGGCGGCACCTGGAAGCCCTTGTACTTGATGAGTTCCTTCAGCCGGTCGACGATGTAGAAGTCGCCGTCGGAGTCCATGTAGCCGATGTCGCCGGTGTGCAGCCAGCCGTCGTCGTCGATGGTCTCGGCGGTGGCCTCGGGGTTGTTGAGGTAGCCCTTCATGATGTGCGGGCCGCGCACCCAGATCTCACCGGACTCACCCTGCTCGACGTCCTCGCCGGTGGACACGTCGACGATGCGGCACTCGCTGCTGGGCACGACGCCGCCAACGCAGCCGGGCTTCCCGCAGCCCTCGAGAGCCACGTGGGTGGCCGGGCTGGTCTCGGTCATGCCGTAGCCTTGGAGGATCTCGGCGCCGATCCGATCGGTGACCTCGTTGGCGAGCTCCTCGCTCAGCGGCGCCGCGCCGGAGACGATCGACTTGAGCTTCGACAGGTCGTACTGGTCCACCAGGGGGTGCTTCGCGAGTGCCAGCACGATCGGCGGCACCAGGTAGGCCCGGGTGACGCCGTGGTCCTGCATGGTCTGGAGGAACTGCTCGAGGTCGAAGCGCGGCAGCGACACGGTGGTGGCGCCCACGCGGATGTTGAAGTTGAGGAGGATCTGCAGCCCGTAGAGGTGGAAGAACGGCAGCACGGCAATGACCACGTCGTCGGAGTCGGCCGCCACCATCGAGCCTCCCTGTACCAGGTTGGCCACGAGGTTGCGGTGGGTGAGCATCACGCCCTTGGGGTTCCCGGTCGTGCCGCTGGAGTAGGGCAGTACGGCCACGGTGTCCGCCACGTCCACGGGAGCATGGCCCTCGTAGGAGTCGCCGCCCACGAGCGCGAAGGCATCGAGGAGATCGGCGGCGGGGTCGTGCTCGCCGAGCACGACGATGCGGCCGATGCTGCTGCCGCCGGCCATCGCCTCACGGGCCAGCGGCAGGAAGAGCGGGATCGTGAACAGCCAGGTGGCGCCTGAGTCCTCCATCTGGTGCTGCAACTCGCGCGCGGTGTAAGTGGGGTTGGCCGTCGTGACGGTGCCCCCGCAGACGAGCGTGCCGTGCAGGGCAATGGCGTATTCGGGGACGTTCGGGGCGAGGATCATGAGCACCTCGCCCGGCTGGAACCCGTTCGCCACCAGCCCGCCGGCGAACCGGTGGATCAACATCTGCAGCGTGCCGAAGTCGTAGGTCCGGCCCGAGGGGCCGTCCACGAGCGCCGCCTTGGTCGCCCGTTCTGCTGCGTTCTCGAAGATGTAAGGCGTTATCGGAACGTCGGGGATCGAAACGTCCGGCAGGCTGCTCGTGATCACCATCGTTGGTCTCCGGAGCTCGGGGAATGTCCAGCACTCGTCAGCCTAGAGACCGCCGCGCATCGTCGCGGTTCGCGGCTCTGGCTGTGCCGCCTGCCGGGTGTCGGTCTCCGACGGGCATCGCCGTCAGCATCGGCGGGGGATAGGGGTCGGGAGGGGAGGTTGGTGGCATGGCGCGGCGGGCTGTCCGAGGTGGATGTCGGGCCGGGTCGAGGCGGTGGCTTCGTGGGGGTGGGATCGGTGGTGGTTGTCCGGCGGCGGGCGCGAAACTCCCTTGCTGTCGCTGCCGGCGCAGGTTGGAGGTCCAAGGGTGAGGCGTCCATTGGGGTGGCGGGTGACTTCTTCGCCGTTTTGGTGGATGCGTACGTGGTGGCAGCGCCAGCAGACCAGGCAGGTGTTCTCGAGGGTGGTCTCGCCGCCGTGTAGCCAGTGGCGGATGTGGTGCACCTGGCAGATCTTGTAGTGGGCGCCGCAGCCGATGCAGCCTCCGTCGCGGGCGATGAGTTGTTTGCGGAGACGCGGCGGGATCTTGCGCTGGGAGCGTCCCAGCAGCGGGTTGCCGGTGCTCTTGTTGAAGATGCCGGGCAGGATCTTGGCGTCACAGGCGACCGCGAGCGTCTCGGCTTCCGTGAGGTGGGTGCCGTCGGTCAGGCGGGCGTTGGTGATCTGCTCGTGGACCAGGTCGTAGTCGGCAAGAACGATCAACTCCGCGCCCGCCGGCACGCCATCCCCGGAGCAGATCAGTTGCTCCAAGGCGTCCGCGAAGCGTTGTGGCGCGCCGTGGCCCGGTCGGTGGGGTCCTCGTTGCGGAACAGTTCATCGGACTTCGCGAGCAGCGCGGCGCGGACCCGGTTGCCGGTGAGGGGGTCGAGTTGGGCGAACAGGTGGAACATGCCGTCGGCCTGCTCGCTGATCGAGGCTCGCCGGTTGCGGCGCTGGCGCTCCCGGCGCAAGTCGTGCTCCTGTTCGCTCGTGCGCTCATTCACGTGTTCTTTCAGAATTTGGCGGAACAGGTCCTCGGGCTCCTCCTCGGCTGCGGCGAGCAAGTGGCGCTGGTCCACCGAGGTCTCCGCAGCCGCGTCGAGGATCAACCCCGCGGCCTCGGGGGTGATCGCCCCGTCGGCGAGCTTCTCGGCCACATCCGGCGCCCACTCCAGCTGGGCGGCGGTCTTCACGGCCTTGCGAGCGCCGCGCCGAGACTTCTTCTGGTCCTGCCGCAGGATCTCCTCCGCGGCCGCGTCGCCTTCGCGGCGGGTGACCTCACTGACCAGCTCGGCCTCCAACGCGGCGAGCGACGCCCGCGCCCGCCCCACGAACACCAACCGCTCCCGCACCACATCCAGGTCGACCTTGTGCAACAGCGGCGGGGGCGACGCCAACCACTCGCCCAGCACCGCCCACTCGGCCATCCTGCCGGCGCCAGCCGTTCCGTTCGCCGCCGGTGCGCCTCGCGTCACCTCGCTGCCCATCGGTTCCTCACCCCCTCCTCGAGTCGACCCTCTCACTACTTCTAGACTCAGTATAGTTTACTAATCATCGTATAGCACCATTTGTATGAACCATTTTCGGAATAGATGGAAACTGTTTGAGAAGCGTACTGGAGTCTGGCCGAGCAGTGCCACCAAAAGTCCAGGTCAGCGGGCTCTACCGTCGCCATTGAGGCGTTCCCGACGAACCGCTCAGGCGCATGTGACCGATGTGGGAACTATCCGGCAAAATAGCCACCGGTGGCGGTGGTTCGGTCTAGCGATCTGTCCTAACTCTGGTCGGATGGGGGGGGAGTCGTGCAGCGGTTCGTTGGGGGGATCACCTCGCGTCTGCAAGGCGCCAGCAGCGCCGCAGGGCGCGGCCCCCCTCAGTGCGCATGTTGTACTCCCTCAGGTCGTGCGAAACTTGTGGCGGGTCGGCCGCGGCGAGCGCTTCGAGGTCGCTCTCGATCTCGGCGATGACCTCTTTCGCCCTCGGTGTCGAATAGTGGAGTGTCATGCCGAGCTTCTGTGCGATTTGGTGCGCGGCGAGACAGTCTTCGGTTCTCAGGGCTTCGAGGATCGCTTCTTGGCGGGTCACGGGCTCCCTCCCTAGGTGGGCGACTGTTGAACGGTGGTTACTGGCGTGCGTCTACTCGGCGAATTCTTCTTCAATGCGCTCAATCGCCCGGCGGAATCCCTTGGCCCTCGTATCGGAGACTTCGGAGGGGAATGTTCCCGCTGGCCGGAGGTCGCTGAGCATCTGAAGTAGGTCTGGTCGCTCATCGTCGGGGGTGATCATGGCGAGGATCTGCGCGAGGAGCGTGATAACGGCATCGTTGTGGCCGTCGTGCCAGTGAAGCGTCTCGCGCATCTGGGCGATGCTCGGGGGCGGGGGATCGCCGGGCGGTGGGTTTGTGCTGAAGTCATTTTGCACGGCATTCATGGGGTTCTCCTCGGGAGTTGTTGGTGTTCGTGGATGTCCGCGAGGGACGGTCCGACTAGACCCAGCGGTTGAGCACTCGGACTTCGCCAGGCGGGGTGGGCTTACATGTCGCGGTTTCCGTTGAGTGCTTGACGGCACGCGACGACGGCTGCGACTTGGAATCGGATCATGACTGCGGCGGCTTGTCCGACGATGGTGCCGAGTGTTTCGGCTGCGGGTTGCTGGGGTGGTTCGGGTGGCGGTGTGGCGCGGAGCCGCTCCACGCGGTCTGACGTGAACCCGAACGAAAATGGTTGTGGGCGCGCGCGCTCAGCGCTATCTTGACCCATAGGACGTGTCCTTTCTCTCTGCGGGGCTTGGGCATCTGACAAAGACCGGCCCGGCGAGGCCGGTCTTTGTGTTTCTCGGGCTCACCATACCGGGCCGCGGCTTCTAAGGCCCACACGCGTCGGATTCTCACGACACGCCTGTCATTCCGGTCTCGATGGACAGGTCGCGGCGATCTCTCGTAGGGTTCGGCCTGTCGTCAAACACCCAGGGCTCTCGCCACGGTCAGCACTCGGAGGCCTTCATGGCTTCCCTTCGGGCTGTCCGGGTGTTTGACGACAAGACGCCTCCGTCCGAAGGGAGCCACCTATGAACCGGGCTGTTGCTGGGGCTGGCCGTGTCGTCGCCACCCGCACCTTCAAGGGGTTGCTCGTGGTGATCATCGCCGCGGTGATCCTCGCGGCGATCTTCGGAGAGGGTCCGTCCGACGATCCGGGCACACAGTCCGCTGTCCCGGCTACGACGCGGGTGCGGGACACGGTGCGGGGGATCTCGACGACAACGCCGACGATGGTTGTGTCGCCGACGGACACGATGCTGCCCCCATTGATCATGACGCGTTCCCGAGGCGCACTCACCGCAACCTGAGCACCTCGCGGGGCGGCAGCTATTGCCGGCACTACGCGGCTTGGCAACAGGCGGAGGCTGAGATCGCTCAGATTGAAGGCCGCAACCCGAGCGAGAACGCGAACGACTGGCGGGCGGGCGACGTGGCCCGGTGGGCCGACGCAATCGATGATCGAGCCGCGGCGGCGAACCGTATGTGGGCTGCCGCCCCAGCGGGGGCGACGTGGGCGAGCGTGCGGGGGGAGTGCGGCTAGTCGGTGTCGGGTTGTGGGGGGAGTTCTAGGACGCGTTTGCCCATCGCCTCGAAATCATCCCAATCCACCGCCACGTCATCGTCATCGTTTTCGGCGGCGCGGGTCCGGTCGTTCGGATCAACCATCATTCCTTGACTCTTGTCAGCACGGCGACCGGGTAGCAATCAGTCTGGTTGCGCCTCTGCCCATCGAACCAAGCCACCTTGGCATACGGCTGGTCGTCGTCGCTGTCGGTGAACACGCTGATCACCGTCATTGATGGAGACATCCGTTGCCCCTTGAGGGATACCACGTCGCCAGCCTCTAGTTGATTGCTCACGTATCTCTCCGTCGTTGTTGCTTCACCATCTGCACTGCCCAGTCTACGAACCAGTCGTTATCGAGGTGCAATACGGAGTGTTTGCGCTGGTCACGGGGACTATCGTACCCCACCTGGCCGCCTGGGAAGAGTCATCTGCGGCGGCGGGTTCGCGCCGTCATGGCGTGATCCCGTGGGGGCGGGCGTCCGGTTAGCCTTTGGCGCCCCCTCTGGAAGGACTCCCCATGAAGCAGCGCCTCCTATTCGCCCTTCTCCCCCTGACCGTCCTGGGGATCTTGCTGCCCGCGGCGAGCGTCGGCAGCCACGAGCCGGATGTGACGGTGCGGATCGTCGCCCGCAAACTCGCCGACGGCCGGGTCGAGTTCGGCCTGCGCCAACAACAAGCCGACGGCACCTACGGATCGGAGATTCTGCCGAGGATTCGGTTCTTCCCCACCACCGCCCAAGTCGGGCGCTGGCTCCGCAGCAGCCCCGTCGATCTATCGGCGGGAACGTCCGCCTCCTCATCGGCGACGACCACCCAGGCGACGTATACGCACTCTCATTGTCAGCGCGTCCGCAATGACGGCGGCTGCGACCGACGCTTCAACCCGCCGTTCTGCGCGACGCACTCTCACCCGGTATCGGAGCGTTCCCGCCACGACCCAACCCACTGCTAGGCGCGCGGATCGCGCCCACCAGGCGAATATCCGTTCCTTGACTCGCGCGTACTCGTATGGTAAGGGACATGATCGCTGGCCTCGGCCCGCTGACCCGGTCTGATCTGCGGATTCGCGCGTCGCGCCACGCCAGCAACAAACCACACACAGGAGAACAGGATGACAGAGGACTCACCGTTCGGGAAGTTGTTTGAGAACCAGAGAGCATTCGAGGAAAAATACGAGTCCGACCTGCTTGCCGAACACACGGGTCGTTTCGCGCTGATGTGCGACGGGGAGCTATTCCATGTGTTTGACACCGACGACGCTGCGATCGCCACTGGATACCGGATGCGGCTAGAAGATGGCAGCTTCACGTCGCACCGCATCGGAGCGCCAGCGGCGCGCCTAGGGGCAACATTCGCGTCAATGTAGAGCGACAGCATGAGTGCCGGATCTCGCAGTTTCGCTGAGAATCGGCCATTCGCGAAGATATTTGTTCGCCGCGCGTTCCCGGAGGGGCAAGGCGACGGGCATCCCTATCAAGCGCTCATTGACACTGGCGGTCAAGTCACGCTGGCGCACCCAGATATTGCCGCCCGCCTAGGTCTTCGCGTAACCGATGCGGAACGTCCCATAGAACTACCCAACGGAACTGACCTGGCCACAGGATATGCGGATCTCGGATTGCGCGTTGACAGGTGCCACTGGAAGACCCTCCGAGTGAGGATCCCGTATGAGTGGCACTTCGGTGACAACTGTGAAGCAGTCGTCGGCATGGACTATCTCAGCCACTTCGATTTCGCCGTCCGGCGGGGAAGCTTCGGCCCGATCTGAGTCAACCGCATCAACGGTCGATACAGCCCTTCCCATCATGAACGGACTCTAGAAGGGCTCGCCCACCGGGACCGGCTCGGGTTCCGGGCGGGCGGTGAGATCGTCGTAGCGCAGCCGTACGCCTTCCATTCCACCGGCCACCAACGCCATACGGTCCACCGTCGCGAGCGGTCTCAGGTTGTGCCACGACACCGCCTCAGCCGTATAGCGGTGGAGGTGGGCGCGGGACACAGAATGATGAGTGCCGTAGACACGGCGGCGGAACAGCGCCCACACCGACTCGACCGCGTTCGTCGTCACCGGGCCGCGCACATATTCGCCGAACTCGTGATGTACCGCCTCGTGCTGGTAGCGGAGCCGGCCGAGCCACAGATAGACCTGAGAGCCGTCGGTGTGGACCGCGGCGCCGGCGGCTACCCGGTTCTTCACCACGCCCGTCACCGCGTCCGTCGTCACCCGATCCACCGGCACCAGCGCGATCCGGTTCGTCGGCCGATCCACCATCCCGACGACCGGCGTCTTGCCGACCGAGCCGCCACCAAGACGCTCCCGCTTGCTCTTGTGGCGGTTCCGATTCAGACCACCCACGTACAGTTCGTCAACCTCGACCGGACCGGAGAACAGGTCGGCTGTCCCGGCTGCGGCCATCGCCTTGCGAATCCGGTGCGCCAAATGCCAAGCGGTGCTCTGCTTCACATCCAAGTCCCGCCCGAGTTTGGTGCTGCTGCGGCCCTTCGCGTCGGTGGAAAGTAGATAGATGGCGAGCAGCCAGGTGCGCAGTCCGAGTTTGGTGGCGTGCATGATCGTCTTCGTCGTCACGCTGAAATGCTTACGACATGTCCGGCACCGGAACGGCTGGGGGTTCCGGTTCTTCACGGTGGCGATGTTGGTGCCGCCGCAGTGGGGGCACTCGGGGCCGTTCGGCCAGCGCCACGCCACGAACTGCGCCTCCGCAGCCGCATCGTCGGGGTACCGCTTGAAGAATGCGGCGAGTGAAAGTCCTTCACGCTTCGATGTCATACCTACAGTATGGAACACGCCTGTGACAGTGAACCCCCTAGTCAGCGCCCGTTTTGGCTATTTTGCCGGATAGTCCCCACCGATGTCACACTGGTGCCACGGATCGGAATTGCCGAGCATCGGAATCTGATTGGCGGCGAACTCGTGGTGTCAGTCGCTGCCCGTCATGCCGTCCGAGCCTCGGGCATAGCGGCCGAGCCTGCTGCCGTGGAGCGAGTGGCGATCCAGCCAGCCAGGGCCCCTATGTTTTCGTCTACCTCGTCGGGCGTGCCGGACAAGTCGAGCGCGTACGTGTGCAGCACCGTGCCCGTGTGGCGTACTCGAACGGAGGAGACCGCGACCCGTTCGCCGGATATCACTCTCAACGGTGACAACAGGTCGTCGGCGTTCGTGAGGAAAGTCGCCTCGCTGCCGGTGCCTCCAGCGGTATCTTCGGCGTCGAGGCAGTAGATGAGCATGCCCTCGGGCAGGTCGAGCGCAGTCGTATAGGCCAATAGCTGGTAGAGGTCCGCGTTGCGTCCATCGGCGGAGTTGTCGGTGAGCTTGTACTTGATGTCAGCGACGAATCTGGGGGATCTCTCTGGGCCGAACAGCAGATCCGGCTGGATCTTCACGCGCCGCGCCTCGTCCAGATGGCCACGGTGTTGATCCTTGACTGCGAGGCGTCCCCGCAGCGCACGCCGCAGCCGCTCGGTAACGAACCGTTCGAACAACTCATTCATGTCCAGCATGAAGGACGACGCCGAGACCTCACCGAAGGCGTCCTGCAAGGTGAGGTTCTCCAGCACGAGCCGTGCCAGCCGCAGCGCGGGCCTGTAGTGCTCGTTGAGCCGGGTGAACACCACATCGTCGAAGTCGGCGGGGTGATGCCTGACGTCGCCCACGTCCTCGAGGGTCACCATGTGCCGCATGAGCCGATGCCGATCCGCCGGAAGTACCCCGGCAACACGAAGCGAACGAGACACTGCGGCCTTCATGTACGAGTTCTCTGTGAGGTCCGCGGTGAACTCAGTGAACTTACACGCCGTCGTGAGCTTCCCCCCGTTGGGTTGACACGTGGTTTATGCGGCTGCCGGATGGTTCGGCTGTCCGACCCAATTATTGCTCCGCGGTGTGACAGCCGTCTGGCTGGGGCTCGGTCCTCAGCGTCACGAGTGTGAGGGCGTGTCGGGGGCGGTCAGTACATCTGTAGGGCGCCGGAGACGTTGATGGTGGCCCCGGAAACGAAGCGGGCGTGGTGTGAGGCCAGGAACACCACCACCGGGGCGATCTCGGAGGGGTCGGCGATGCGACCGAGGGGGGTGTCCTTGGTCATCGACTCCAGGACGGCGGGGTCGATGTCGGTCAGCAGCATCGAGGTGGAGGCCTGGCCGGGGGAGACGACGTTGACGGTGATCTGGTGCGCGCCGTAGGTGCGGGCCATGCCCCGCGACATCGACACGATGCCGCCCTTGGAGGCGCAATACGCCGTGGAGCCCCCGAAGCCACCGCTCCACCAGCCCTGGGAGGAGAACAGGATCATGCGCCCGCCCACCCCTCCGGCGATCATGGCGTTGGCGGCGCTGCGGGCCAGGAAGAACGAGGCCTTGAGGTTGGTGTCGATCTGGAAGTCCCAGTCGTCCTCGGTGACGTCGTCCATCGAACTGCGGCGCCGCAGCACGGCGGCCAGGTGCGCCAGCGCGTAGAGGTTGCCGAGCTCCTCGACCGCTCGGTCCACCAGTGCGCTTTGGGCGTCGAGGTCGGTGAGATCACAGCCGGCGGCGATGTGGCCTTCGCCCTCCATGCCCGCCACGACCTCATCCACGGCCTCCTGACGCAGGTCGACCGCCATCACCCTGGCACCCGCCGCGGCGAACATCTCAGCGGTGGGCCGCCCGATGCCACCACCGGCACCGGTCACGATCACACCCTTGCCCTCAAGGCCCGATCCGAGATCCCAAGCCATGGCTCCTCCTTGTTCAGTGAGACGCTCCTGGGCGTCGGTCAGTACGGAAAGTCTGCTGCCCCGACCGGTCGCAGTCCTCGCCGAGCCGCCTGAGACTGGATTCCGGCCTTCGCCGGAATGACGGCAAGAAGCTGGGCGACGACTGTCGACGGTCTCCTAGCCGGGTTGGCCCATGCCTGGCTTCTGGACGGCGTCTTCCATCTTCTCGAGGCGGTAGAAGTCCACGACCTCCTCGATCACCTCGATGCCCAGACCCGGCCCCGTCGGTGGATGGGCCCAGCCGTCGGTGTGATCCAGCGGCTCGGTGACGAGGTCGTGCTGCATGGGGTTGCGCAGCGGCTTGAACTCGAACAGCGTGCAGGCCTCGCTGGAGAAGCTGACGGCCAGGCTGGCGGCGCTCACGATCGCCGATGACCAGGCGTGGGCGTTGGCCTGGCGGCGGTAGAACTCCACCCGTTCGGACATCTTCTTGAAGCCGGTGATGCCCTCGGCCCGGCCCGGGTCGCAGCCGATGACGTCCACGGTGCCGGTCTCCAGCAGGCGCTCGAAGCCCCGCAGGGTCCACTCGCGCTCGCCGTAGGCGATCAGCGTTGAGGTCTTGTCGCGCAGCGTCCGGTAGCCCTCGGGGTCCCACGCCCCGAGGGGCTCCTCAATCCAGTTCAGGTCGTACTCGTCGAAGGCCTCGCAGCGGCGGACCGCGGTGGTCACGTCCCAGCGGATCTTGATGCCCATGTCGATCATGAGCAGCTTCTCGGGGCCGATGGCCTCGCGCATGGCCCGCACGTACTCCACGTCGCGGTCGTGCTCGTAGCCGAGGTGGGCCTCGCCCCGCTTGCCGAAGCCGGTCTTGATTCCCTGCAGACCGGTCGAGAGCCACTCCAGCGTCTCGTCGCACATGGCCGGGATCTCGGCGTGGTGGGCGTGGCAGGAGGCGATGCCGGGCAGGCGGTCGTGCACGGGCCCGCCCAGCAGCTTCGTGACGCTGGTGTTCAGCGCCTTGCCCTTCAGGTCCCAGATGGCAATGTCCAGCGCAGAGATGGCGTAGGAGGCGATGCCGCCCTCGTAGCCGTACCACCAGGTGTGGTTCTTCATGGCCCGGTACAGGGCGTCGTTGGAAACGGGGTCCTTGCCGATGATCAACTCGGCGAGGCCGTCTATCACCGCCGCGGTGGCCATCGAGGCCTCCGGCCACATGGTGATGGACTCGCCCCAGCCCACCTGGCCGTCATCGGCGGTCACTTTCACCAGGCAGAGATGCCGATAGGCGTTGAAGTCGTTCGGTTCGGGATAGGTGACCGGGATCGGCTCGACGGCGACGATCTTCATGGTTGTGCTCCTTGTTGTCTCAGTGTTTCGATTCGCCCAGGTGTCCCGCACCCAATCTCACTGTCAGGGCGGTCATGGCGCTTCTTGCCGCATCATTGTCCGATTCGTGCCCGCGGGTCCGCTACCACATCACCATCCCACCGGTGTGGTTGACGGCCTGCCCCGTCATGTAGGCGCTGTCGGGCCCCAGCAGGAAGCTGATCAGGCCGCTGATCTCCGCCGGCGTGGAGGCCCGCTTGAGCGGTACGACCTGCTCGCGGGCATCGGAGAGTTGCTGTGGCGTCATGTCCCTCAGAGGCGCCACCTCGGCGAGCACCTTCACCTGCATGGGCGTGTCCACGATCCCGGGGCAGATGGCGTTGACGCGCACCGGGATGTGTGCCAGGTGGTAGGCGAACGAACGGGTGACCGAAAGGATCATGCACTTCGTCGCCCCGTAGACCGCTGCCTCGGTGGTGCTCGTGAGCTTGGCGGAGGACGACGACAGGTTCACGATCGCGCTGTCGGGGGACATCGTCGGGCCGATGCCCTGGGAGAGGAAGAAGATCGACTCGACGTTCACCTGCACGAGCAGCCGCCAGTCCTCCACGGTGACGTCGTCCAGCGCCTTGAGCATGATGATTCCGGCGGCGTTGACCAGGCCGTCGCAGCCCTCGGCGGCCTCGACGACGGTCCGGCGCTGCTCGGGATCGGCGAGGTCGGCGACCAGCGTGTCGGCGCCCAGCGGCTCGATCTCGGCCAGTTTCTGACCGTTGAGATCGACCCCCAGAACCGAGTCGCCCTCGCCGAGGAACCGCTCCACGGCACCCCGGCCGATGCCCTGCGCCGCGCCCGTGACTACGATCCGTCGCTGCCTGCCCCCACCGTTGCTCGACATCGCCCGCACCCCTTCGATCTGCTCTCGCCGCCGGTCCGAGGACGGCGCTCCTTTGTGAGGGCGCATGATTGCACAGGCCGTGCGCGGGTGCCCATCCGGGGATTCCGGGATCGCCGGTCGAGGTTCGCCGGCGGGATCGATTCTCCCGGATGCTGCGCCGGTCGCAGCGCCGGCCGGCCACCGGCCCACGGCTAGGCTCCCGGCATTTCCAGCCGGAGGGGAGCAGCGCAATGACATATCTCACGTGGTCGGACGACCTCGGCAAGCGCGTCCGGACGGGGGACTGGACCGATCAGGCCGTCAGCACGGTCACGAAGATCAACGAGGCGATCCGTGAGGGCCGCAGCGAGGTGGCGGCGCAGCTCATCGACTACTTCATGGAGGAGGCCAAGGTCGTCCAGTTCATCTACGACACCTGGACACCAGGATTCCTGGAGTGGCTGACCCAGGCGGGCTACGGCGAGGCGGAGCTGGCGGCCGCCGTCGAGGACCTGCGCGTCGAATTGGCCATGCTCGACGGCACACCGTTCGACGGCGACGCTCTGTGGCTGGAGTTGGGAGCGCAGGCAGGCCGTCTGACCCACGCCGTGCGGGCCGAGCTGATAGAGGCGGACCAGGCGCTGGAGGACGTTGATGCCATCCGAGTGGCGTGGCGTCGCCTGCATGACCGCTGGGCGGACTTCCTGTCGGGGATCATGAAACTGGTTGCCGACCGGTTCGGCGAGGCGGCGCTGGAGGACGCCTACCGCCATGCCCTGGAGCCCTACATCCGGGAGCGCTACATGGTTTACGACCTGCGCCACAAGGACTACGAGGACACGGTGTTCCGCAACCTGTACACCTCCTTCGAGGCGATGCGCAGCCACCTCGTGGGACCCGACCGCATGGGCGACATCGAGTGCACCGAGCATGAGGACCGCTGGGTGTTCCAGTTCGATCCGTGCGGCTCGGGCGGCCGGCAGGTGCGCGGCGTCGACGTGGAGGAGTCACCGCCGGACCCGCAGCGGGCGGTGCGCTTCGGCGTCACCTCCGAGGCGTACGACTGGTCCTGGAACAGCAAGGGCGTCTGCTACTACTGCGCCCACTGCTGCTTCACCCTTGAGATGCTCCCCGCCGAGCGCTGGGGCCACCCGGTCCGCCGCGTCGACCCGCCGCTCTTCCCCGACGACACGATCGGCGAGAACCCCAAACCCTGCACCTGGACCGTCTACAAGACCATCGAAGCCATCCCCGAGGACACTTACACCCGCATAGGCCGCACGAAGCCCGAGACCCCCTAGCTCGCCCTCCCAAACATCACCGGCGAGACGTCCCCCCCCGACCCGGCTGAGCGATCCAGTCGACGAGGGAGGGGCCCGGGGGGCCGATTCGCGACGCCTTGTGCCTGCGCCGAAGGAGCGAACGGCACCCGGGTCCCGACCGGACACCGCAGCGATCAGTCGATGAGGAAGCCTCCGTTGATGTCCATCACCTCGCCGGTGATGAAGCCGGCCTCCTCGCTGGCCAGGAAGACGACCGCGGCGGCGATGTCGGCCGGCTCGCCGAGGCGCCCGACCGGGATGCGGCCCGCCAGGTCGGCGATGCCGGCCACCATGTCGGTGTTGATCAGCGCCGGCGCCAGCGCGTTCGACGTGATGCCGTCGGCGGCGTACTCGGTGGCGATGGACTTGGCCAGGGCCATGATGGCCGCCTTCGAGGCGCCGTAGGCCGCCGTCTCCTTGGCTCCGCCCGTCTTGCCGGCCGACGAGCCGAGGGCGATGAGTCGTCCGTAACCCTGGGCCCGCATGCCGGGTAGCACCCGGCGGGCGCACAGGAAGGCACCTGTGGTGTTCACGGCCATCATCTGGTTCCAGGCCTCGAGGGTGATCTCGGCCAGCGGCCGGATCCAGAAGATCCCGGCGTTGTTGACGAGGATCGACACTGTGCCCCAGGTTTCCTCGACGGTCGTGAAGGCGGCATCGACGGAGGCCTCGTCGGTCACGTCGCAACGGACGAACATGTCGTTCTCACCGCCCTCGAGAGCCGGTTCCGGCTCGATCACATCGAGGTAGGCGGTGCGGGCACCCTTCGCCGCCAGCGCGTCGGCCACGGCGCGGCCGATGCCCCGGCCGGCTCCGGTGACGGCGGCGACCCTGCCCTCGAATCCGCCGAAGCTCGGCGCCGTCGGGGAGCTATCAGTGCTGTCTGTACTCATGGGTACCGTCCAGGGGCGCCTGCGGGTCGGGGGCACCATATCCCCAGATGGCCGGCCACGGCCTACTCTGTGCCGCCGGGGATCGAGCGGTGGCCCGAGCCCCGGGTAGCGGAACCGGTACTCGCGTGGAACCGGGGCAAGACAAGTCGGAGGTCAGGTCATGGGCGGTTCGGGCAAGGTAAGGGTCGGGGTCATCGGTGCTGGCTCTTGGGCCGTCAGCAACCACATCCCGGTCCTGGCGGGGCGCGAGGACGTGGAACTCGTCTCGGTGGTCCGCAAGGGAGCCGAGGCGCTGCAGTTCGTCCAGGATCGGTTCGGATTCGCCCATGCCAGCGAGGACTACCGCGACGCCCTGGAGCAGGGCCTGGATGCGGTCGTCGTCGCCGGTCCCTCGGCGCTCCACCATGAGCACGCGAAGGCGGCCCTGGAGGCCGGGGCGAACGTGCTGTGCGAGAAGCCGGTCACGATCGACCCCGCCGACGCCTGGGACATCCACGAGACCGCGCAGAGGCTCGGGCGACACCTGCTGATCTCCTTCGGCTGGAATTACGGCCCGCTGGGGATCGAGGCGAAACGCCTGATGACCGATGGCGGTGGTGTGGGCGACATCGAGCACGTCATGGTGCAGATGGCCTCCGGCACGCGTGAGTTGCTGAAGGCCACCGGTGCCTACGAGGGCTCGGCGGCGGACATCATGCCCGACTGGGACACCTGGACCGACCCGAAGATCTCCGGCGGCGGGTATGCGCCGGCGCAGCTCAGCCACGCCATGGGCATGGCGATGTGGCTGACGGGCGACCGGGCGGCGCAGGTGTTCGGTTTCATGAACAACGTGGATGCCCGCGTGGACCTGCACGACGCCATCGCCATTCGCTACGCCTCGGGCGCAACCGGCACCCTGAGCGGAGCCAGCTGCCCTGGACCGGCGAACGCCGACGACACTCTGGACGAGATCTGGCCGCGTCACCAGCTACTCATCCGCGTCTACGGCAGTGCGGGGCAGTTGATCCTGGACTTCGAGCGGGACTTCCTGTGGCACTACGCCGACGACACGGACAACAAGGTGGACCTACCGCCATCGGCCGGTCTCTATACCTGTGACGGTCCGCCGAACACGCTCGTGGATCTGACGCTTGGCAAGGACGTGCCGAACCGCTCGCCCGGCGATCTCGGGGCGCGGACCGTGGAGGTGGTGTACGCCGCCTACGAGAGTGTCCGCAGCGGGGCGCCGGCGCCGGTGGCCGGTGTGGGTGCCTAGGGCACTCGAGGGATCTGATCGCGAGGCGGATCGTGCGTCTCGGACTCGACAGCTACTCGTACCACCGCTACTTCGGGGAGTTGCGGGAGGGCGAGGAGGATCCGGGCATCCGCTGGAGCCATGCCGACTTCATGCGACGTGCCGGCGAGTTGTGCCTCGACGGCGTGAGTCTGGAGACCTGCTACCTGCCGATGGACGAGGCCGGTCTGGCCGAGCGGCTCGCCACCCAGGCCGGCGAACACGGCCTGGATCTGGTCCTGGCCTGGGGCCATCCCGGCGGGTTGCAGATGGGCCGGTCGCCGGAGGCCTTCGGAGACATGTTGGAGACCCTGCCGATCGCGGCGACCGCCGGCTGTGATCTCGTCCGCATCTTCGTGGGGACCTACACGCACTGGGGCCTCGAATCCGAGGCGCCGGTCCTGGACCGTGTTGTCCCCCAGGTGATCGAGGCTTGCGAGCGGGCGGCCGATCTGGGGATGGAGCTCGCTCTGGAAACGCACTGCGACCTCACCCTCGATGCGCTCTGCGAGCTTCTGGACCGCGTCGGGCGGGACGACCTGGGCGTGGTCCTGGACACGGCGAACCTGGTGCGCATCGGTGAGGACCTCGTCGACGGGACGCGCCGGCTGGCTCCGTTCGCCCGGATGCTCCATGTGAAGGATCTGCTGCTGGCTGATGCGGACTTCGGCAACCCGGGTGGCTGGTGGCCGTGCTGCGCGCTGGGGGAGGGTGATCTGGATCTCGACAGCGCCTTCGCTGCGCTGCGTTCGGCCGGATTCGACGGGTTGGCGTGTGTGGAGATCGGGACGCTGCCGGACGGTTCGGATGAGGATGAGGTGGTGGCGCTGAGTGTCGACTGGCTCCGCACCGTCGTCTCCGACGGCTAGGAGCGGTCGGGAAACCACCCGGAGCCGTCACTCCCGACCGGGAACGCGGCAACGGACGACAGGATTTTGGCCGATCGGTTCCCCCGCTCGGTGGCCGATCCGGGTTGGGGACTTGTCCCGCCTCTCCGCTAGCCTCGCAGCGATCTCGCGACAGAGGAGCATGCCGTGGCACGAATGCGCATGAACCAGGCCATCGCGGCCGCCATCGGGGACGAGATGCGGGAGAATCCCGATGTCGTCACCTTCGGGGAGGACGTGGCGGTTGCCGGCGGGCCCTTCAAGACGTCCGACGGGCTGCTCGAGGAGTTCGGCCCGCTGCGGGTCCGCGACACCCCGATCGCCGAGATGGGCTTCATGGGGGCCGCGGTGGGGGCAGCCGCCACCGGGCTGCGGCCGGTCGCGGAGATCATGTTCGTGGAGTTCCTGGGCGTGGCGCTCGACCAGTTGGTCACCGAGGCGGCCAAGTTCAACTACCTCTCGGGCGGGACCGTCCGGGTGCCGATGGTGATGCGCGCCTCGGTCGGCGCCGGTTTGGGTTTCGGTTGCCAGCACTCGCAGGTGATGGAGTCGTGGATGGTGGGGTCGCCGGGTCTGAAGATCGCGGTGCTCTCCGGCCCGGGCAACGCCTACGGGCTCACCCGGGCGGCCATCCGGGACGACAATCCTGTCGCCGTCCTCGAGCCGCGCATCCTCTACGCCGTCCGCGGCGATGTGACGACGGGTGTTGAGGGGATCATTCCCCTCGGGCAGGCGGCGACGCTTGCGAGCGGCAATGACATCACGCTGGTGTCGTGCGGCTCGACGGTGCGGACGTGCCTGGCCGCGGCAGGCGAGGCCGACGGCTGGACGGCCGACGTGATCGACCTCCAGACCTTGCAGCCGTGGGACACCGAGGCGGTGCTGTCCTCGGTGGCTCGCACGGGCCGACTGGCGGTCGTGGAGGAGTGCCCCTATTCGGGCGGCTGGGGCGCGGACATCGTGGCCAAGGTGGTCTCGGAGGCGTTTGGCGATCTGAGCGCTCCGCCCATGCGGATCACCGCACCGGACGTGCACGTGCCGTTCGGCAAGGAATTGGAGCAGCGCTACCTGCCGAGCGCCGAGTATGTGACCGCGCAGGTGGGTGAGTTGCTGGCCACGGGGGAGAGCCCGCCGCACTGGTGGGAGCGCGACGGGGCGCTCGTCTAGGACACAGCAGGGCCGGACAGCGAAGAGACGCACGGGAAAGGGTGAGCGAATGAGCAGTGAAGTGCTGGCACGGCGGGAGGCGGTTCGCACCGACCGCACGGCGCGTTTCGAACGGATGGTGGAGATTCGGGCACTCGAGGACGCGGTGCGTGGGCTCTTCGCAGAGGGGCTCGTGCACGGAACGACCCACACCTGCCAGGGCCAGGAGGCCGTGTCGGTCGGTGTGGCGGCGGCTCTGCGGCCCACCGACTCGGTGTGCTGCACCTATCGCGGTCACGGCATGGGGATGGCGCTCGGTCTGACGCCCCAGCAGGTCTGCGGCGAGATCATGGGCCGCGTCGTGGGTTCCATCGGTGGGGTGGGCGGCTCCATGCACCTGTGCGAGACGTCGATCGGCCTCTTACCGACAATGGCCATCGTCGGGGCGGGAGTGCCGGTGGCCGCCGGCGCGGCCCTCACGGCACAGGTCCGTGGCACCGACGACGTCGCGGTGGCGGTGTTCGGCGACGGTGCCGCCAACATCGGTGCCTTCCACGAGGGCATCAACATCGCTTCCATCTGGAAGCTGCCGGCCATCTTCATCTGCGAGAACAACCAGTACGGCGAGTACAGCCCCATTGCGGCGACCACGCCGATCGCCAATATCGCCGACCGGGCGGTCTCCTACGGCATACCCGGTGAGGTGGTCGACGGGCAGGACGTGGATGCGGTCAATGCCGCCGTCGAGGCTGCCGCGGCGCGTGCTCGCGCCGGCGACGGCCCCAGCTTGCTGGAGATGAAGACCTACCGCTACGCCGGTCACTCCCGGTCCGACACCGCCCCCTACCGCCCGGCGGGGGAGTTCGAGAAGTGGTACGAGCGGGACCCCATCAACACCTTCGGAGCCCGCCTGGTCGCCGAGGGACTGCTGGCCGACGGCGAGCCTGAGAAGATCACGGCGCGGGTCACCGAGCAGGTGGACGCCGCTGTCGCCGAGGTGAAGACCGCGGACTCGCCGGGCGTGGCGAGCATGTTCGAGAACGTGCTGGTCTGAGCGGGAGGACCGACCATGCGCCAAATCGTGAAGCTGCCCAAGCTCGGCGACACCGCCAACGAAGTGCTCGTGCTGGAGTGGAGCGTGTCGCCCGGCGACAGCGTGGCCGTCGGCGACGCCCTGATGCGGGTGGAGACCGACAAGGTGGAGGCCGACGTGCCGTCGCCGGTTGCGGGAGTGGTCGCCGAGCTGCGTGTTGAGATCGAGGACGAGGTGGAGGTCGGCTCGGCGATCTGCGTGATCGACTCCTGAGAGGCGCCGGGTCCGGGCCTCAGCGGCCGGGGCCCCGAGGCGTCACCCGCTGGGCGGGGCGAGCGTGTCGGCCATCAGCACATCCACCACGGCTCGGAGCGCCTCGTCCTCCGTGGCGTCCTGCCCGAGGGCCTCCTGATAGACGGCCAGTTGGCGGTCGGCGGAGGTGCCCCGCTCGCAGATGGTCCTGACGTGCTCCAACTCCACGGTGCAACCGAGCGCCTCGGCGTCGGGCCGCACCAGTTCGACCATCTCGTCGGCCAGTTCCGCAACGGGAACCAGTTCGCCCCTGCCCAGGTCCAACAGCGTGCCCGTGGTGCCATAGCGCTGGGCCCGCCAGATGTTCTCGGCCACCAGGAAGTTGGCGTAGCCGCGCCAGCGCTGGTTCTCTCTCTTCAGCCTCCACAACATCCGCAGCAGGCACACGTAGGCGGCGGCGACGGCGATGGTGTCCTCCATCCGGGTGGGCAGGTCGGTCACCCGGAGTTCGAGGGTGGGGTAGCGCTTCGACGGGCGGACGTCCCACCAGATCTTCGAGGAGTCCTTGATGATCCCCGCCTGCACGAGCACGTCCACGTGGCGCTCGTACTCGGCCCAGGATTCGAACCTCTCCGGCAGGCCGGTGCGGGGCACGGCACCGAAGAGCGACGTCCGGTAGCTCTTGAGGCCCGTGTCCTGGCCCGACCAGAACGGTGACGACGTGGACAGCGCCAGCAGATGCGGCAGGAAGTAGGTGACCTGGCCCATCAGATCGATGCGCAGCTCGGGATCCTCGATCCCCACGTGGACGTGGAGGCCCGAGATCACCAGGCGCCGGGTCGTGTACTGCATGTCCTGAGCCAGTTCCCGGTATCGCTCGTTGTCGGTGTACTGCTGCTGTTCCCACTTGGCGAAGGGGTGGGTGGACGCCGCGATCGGCGCCAGGCCGAACTCCTCGGCGGCCTCGGTCACGGCAATCCGCAGCAGTCCCACGTCGGCGCGGAGGTGTCTGACGTCCTCGCAGACGACTGTTCCGATCTCGAGTTGGGAGTCGAACAACTCGCGGCCCACCAGGCCGTGACGCAGGTCGGCGACCCTCTCCATCAGGCCGGGCGGCTGCGCCACCAGGGCGCCGGTCTCCCGCTCGACGATGAGGTATTCCTCTTCGATCCCCATTGTCCACGAGGGTTCTTCATGCATCGCGGGCGATCCTATTCCCCCTGCGATACACCGGGAGATGCGCGCCGGCGGGGCACGCCCCAGGCTGGCGAAACGGGGGCCACACCTATACTTCCCCGAGCCACTTGACAGGGAGAGCCCCGTGAAGATCGAACGAATCGAGGTCGTGCCCCTCGTCGTGCCCCTGGCCGAGACGTTCCGGGGATCCAACTACTCGATGTCCGAGCGGGCGACGCTGATCACCCGCGTTCACACCGACGAGGGCATCACCGGTGAGATCTACAACGGCGACGAGGTGCATACCCAGCACGAGATCGCCCGCATCATCACCGAGGAGTTGCAGCCGCGACTCGTCGGCCGCGACCCGCTGCTGGTGGAGGACTGCTGGAGCGCCATGGAGCCGCTCACCTTCGACATCCTGCGCGACCGCAAGCTGGTCATCATGGCCATCGCGTGCGTGGACAGCGCCCTCTGGGACGTCGTGGGGAAAGCGGCGAACCTGCCCCTGTACCGCCTCTGGGGCGGCTACCGCGACGCCATGCCGATAATCGCGATCGGGGGCTATCACGGCAAGTCCGACGACGAGCTGGCCGCCGAGATGCAGTACTACCGCGACATCGGCCTCGCAGGTTGCAAGACCAAGGTCGGCGGCCAGGCGCCGGAGTTGGACGCGCACCGCTTCAAGGTGATGCAGGAGGCCGCCGGCGAGGGCTTCGTGCTCATGGCCGACGCCAACGGCGGCTACACGGTCGCCGAGGCGGTCCGCTTCGTGCGCCTCGTGGGGGCGGAGAACCTGCGCTGGTTCGAGGAGCCGGTGCGCTGGTTCAACGACGCCCGCGGCATGCGTGACGTGCGCTACATGACCGGCGTGCCGGTGGCGGCCGGTCAGAGTGAGCTGTCACGCAAGGGGGCGGGCGAGCTGATGGCGGCCGGCGCCATCGACGTGTGCAACTTCGACGCCTCCTGGAGCGGCGGGCCCACCGAGTGGCGCCGCGTGGCCGGAATGGCCGCCGTCCACGGCGTCGAGGTAGGCCACCACGAGGAGCCCCAGATCTCCGCTCACCTGCTGGCCTCCATCCCGCACGGCACCTACGTGGAGTGCTTCCACCCGGACCGGGACCCGCTGTTCTGGAACCTCATGGCCAACCGCCCCGAGATCCGCGACGGCATGTACCCGCTGCCGCAGGGTCCGGGCTGGGGGATCGAGCTGGATACCGGCTACGTGGAGCGCTACCGCGCCGACCGCTAGGAGCGAGCCACCTCAGTCGAGGTGCCAGACCTCGGCGGCCTCGTAGAGGTTGCCGTCGTCGTCGGTGAGGCTGACGATGACCTCCTCGAACCACTTGGACCAGCGGGCGTTCACTTCCGCGTCGCCGATGCTGGCGAAGGCGGTGTCCTTGTCGGGATGGCACTCCACGTAGGCGATGATCTGGGTGCCGCGGCGGAACAGCGTGTAGTTCTTGAGTCCCGAGTTCTGGATCAGTTCCACCAACTCGGGCCAGATCTCGTCGTGGCGGCGCTTGTACTCGTCCTCCATGCCCTCGTAGATCTCGAACGTGAAACAGAACCGCTCCATTTGTCCTCCAAGGTTGCTGTCCGGGGGTGCGCGCCGGCCGGCACCGCTGGGACGCTAACACCGGCCCGTCGCCGGCTGTCGCTCCCAAACGATGGTTTGGACTATCGCGCCACCGCTCGTATGCTCTGCCCGCGCCCATTTTGGCGTGACACCATGCCGCGGCCACGGGCACACCCGATGGCCGTGGGGCGCCTCAGATTCGACACAAACCCGGGAGAGGGAGATCAACACAATGAAAGCAATTCGACGATTGCTGGCGCTGGCCTTCGTGCTAGCGCTCGTGGCTTCGGCCTGTGCCGGCGATGACGGCGACGACGGCGCCGACGCCGCCGCCCAGCAGGCGGTCGCCGCCGCGGAGGCCGAGGCCGCCGCAGCAACGGCCGAGGCCGAGGCCGCTCGCCAGGAAGCAGCGCAGGCCGCGGCCGACGTAGAGGCCGCGCAGGCCGAGGCCGCGGCCGCGCAGGCCGAGGCCGATGCCGCGAGGGCCGACGCGGATGCCGCGAGGGCCGAGGCGGAGGCCGCCGCCAGCGGTGACGCCGAGGCGCAGGCCGCAGCCGAGGCCGCCAGGGCCGAGGCGGATGCCGCGCAGGCCGAGGCGGAAGCAGCCCGCTCCGATGCGGACTCCGCTGCCACCGCGGCCGCCAGGGCCGAGGACGAGGCCGAGGCCGCCAGGGCCGCCGCCGCGGCAGCCGAGCGTCCCGCCTACAAAGTCGGCTACATCTCCCTCGGCGATCAGGTCCCGTTCGTGAAGCTGGTCTCCGACGGCATCAAGGAAGAGGCGGAGCGCCAGGGCGTCGAGTTGCTGTTCTGCGACTCCGAGATCGACGCCGGCAAGGCGCTGGAATGCGCCCAGACCTTCGCCGTCCAGGGCGTCGAGGGCCTGCTGAACTTCCAGGTGTTCCAGGACTCCTCCCCGGAGATCTGCGCCGCCCTGCCCGAGGGCATCCCCGTGATCGCCATCGACATCATCCAGCCCCCGTGCGAGCTCTCCTTCATGGGCGCCAACAACCGCTACGCCGGCTGGCTCGGCGGCAGCGCCATGGGTGCGTACTTCAAGGAGAACTTCGACTGCGACTACACCGCGTACGTGTCGCTGGAGTCCACCGCCGCCGGAGCGGCAAACCGCGACCGCATGGGCGGCTACCGGGAGGGCTTCCAGGAGCACTGCCCGATCGTCAACGAGCGGGTCATGGACGGTGCCGACCGCACAGATCCGGCGCTCGAGCAGCTGACCGACCTGCTGCCGGCGCTGCCCGGTGACCGCATCGCGGTTGTGGCCATCAACGAGGACGGCATCATCGGCGCCATCGCCGCGGCCCGCACACTGGGCCGTGACGGCGACCTCTACTTCTCCGGCCAGGGCACCGACCCGAGCATCTGGTGCGAGGTCCAGAACAACCCCAACTACATCGCCTCGGTGGCCTACTTCCCCGAGCGGTACGGCACGATCCTGCTCCCGGCGATCATCAACGCCATCGAGGGCAACAGCATCGCCGGCCAGTTGTTCACGCCTCACCAGCAGATCACCTCGGAGAACATCGACCAGTACTACGAGGTCACCGGCTGCTGACAGGCGGCCGATCAGTCGCGCCGCGAGCGATCCGACCGGATGGCGACGCCACCGGAACCGATCCTCGCGGCGCGCGGCATACGCAAGTCGTTCGGAGGCGTCGAGGTCCTGCACGCTGTGGACCTCGACGCCGCCGGCGGCTCCGTGCTGGCGCTGCTGGGAGAGAACGGCGCCGGAAAGTCGACCCTCGTCAAGATCGCCTCGGGCGTCTACACAGCCGATGAGGGAACGATCCAGGTGGGGGGCAGTAGCTACGAGAGCCTGACGTCGCGGGAGGCCCGCGAGCTGGGCATCGCCATCATCTCCCAGGAGTTCCAGGACGCCGCCACCCTCTCGGTGGCGGAGAACATCTCCATGGGCAGCCTGCCCGCCTCGCGAGGGTTCGTCCGCTGGGGCGAGGTGCGGCGCCGGGCCGTGGAGATCTTGGAGGCGCTGGAGGTCGACATCGATCCCGACCGGCTGGTGGGCGACCTGCGGCTCGGCGAGCGTCAGATCATCGAGATCGCCCGGGCCCTCAGCCGCGAGGCGAAGGTCCTCATCCTGGACGAGCCCACCGCGGCGCTCAGCTTCCACGAGGCCGAGGTGCTGTTCGACTTCGTGCGTCGCCTGCGGGCCGACGGGGTGGCGCTCGTCTACATCACGCACCGCCTCGACGAGGTGGAGCGCATCTCGGACCGGGTGCAGGTGCTGCGAGACGGTTCCACGGCGCTCGAGGCGCCGACCAGCGAGGTGGATCGCAGGGCGATGGTGGAGGCCATGATCGGTCGCCGGGCCAGCGCCCTCGGCCGTCCCACCCCGATCGCCAACGGCGGGGACGAGCCGCCGGTGCTGGAGTGGTCGGAGGCGGGCTCGTCGGACTACTTCGACGATGTGAACCTGACCGTCGGTCCTAACGAGGTCGTGGCCCTCTATGGCAAGCTCGGATCGGGCGCCAGCGAGGTGGCCGAGACGGCGTTCGGTCTGCGGGAGATCGACCGCGGCGGGCTGCAGATCGGCACGGGCGAAGCTCGGGCGCCCGAAAGCCCCATCGGTGCCGTGAACACCGGGATCGGCTACCTGCCCGCCGAGCGCAAGACCGCGGGGGGATTCATGGTTCGCCCGGTGGCCGAGAACGTGGCCGTGGCCTCCTGGCACCGACTCGCCCGCTACGGGTTCTGGATCCGCAAGGCCACCGAGGCCGAGGCCTACAACCGCTGGCACGAGAAGCTCTCGATCCGCTCCCGCAACGACCCCCAGCAAATCATGGGGACGCTCTCGGGCGGCAACCAGCAGAAGGTCCTGCTGGCTCGCTGGCTGGAGAACCGGTCCGACGTGCTGGTGCTCGTGGAGCCCACCCGCGGCGTCGACGTGGGTGCCCGGGAGGACATCTACGGCGCCCTGCGCGAATTGGCGACCAGCGGCGTCGGAGTGCTGGTGGTGACCTCCGACTACGAGGAGGCCTTCCAGATCGCCGACCGGGTCTACGTCATGACCAAGGGCGCCATCGTGGCCGAACTGGAGGGGGACGAGATCACCACCGGTGCCCTCCTCGAATTGGCCGGCGGCTGACGGAAGATGCCGTAGCGTCCGGGTGCGATCGACCGATATGCCTTACTGCCGGAGGAATCGTGGCTGACGACAACAGGAACCCCGAGAGCCACAGCGCTCCGGAAGGCCCCGCCGGCGGGCAGGACGAACGCACCGTGCCGACGACCGCCGACATCTTCGGCGGCCGCAGGCGGGAGAGTTCCGAACAGGCGGCGGGGCGCGTGGCGCGGATCATGGCGACCCGTCCCAAGCTCGGCAACATCCAGGAGTCCCTCGCCCTCATCCTGGTGCTGGCGGGCCTGGTCATCTTCTTCGCCATCAAAGCCGAGTTCTTCTGGAGCCGCGACAACATCGTGAACATCCTCCAGACGATGGCGCCCGTCGGGATCATCGCCATGCCGGCCACGCTGCTGCTCGTTGCGGGCCAGGTGGATCTCTCGGTGGGGTCGGGGGCCGGCATCGTCGGGATGATGGCTGCCATCGCCCAGACGGCGACCGAATCCACCATCACCACCTACGGCATGGGCCTCGGGGTCACCGAGGCGATTCTCATCGCCATCGGAACCATGTTCGTGGTCGGCGGCATGAACAGCTTCTTCGTCACCGGTCTGGGGCTCAACTCGATCATCACGACGCTGGGAACCCTGGCCGTCTGGCGCGGCCTCACGAAGGTGCTGGGCACGGGTCAGACGGTGCGCATGAACGAGTTCGGCGCCCTCGGGAGCTCGCGACCTGTGGCGAACATCCCCCTGGCGGTGTTCATTTTCGCCGGGGTCGTGATCATGTTCGTCTGCCTGCTGCGCTACACCGTCTACGGCAGGGCGCTGTACGCCATCGGCGCCAGCCCCGAGGCGGCCCGCCTGGCGGGCATCAGGGTGCGGCGCTACATCACCTACGGGTTCGTCCTCTCTGGTCTGATGATCGGCCTGGCCGGCCTCATCCGGCTCTCGCAGGTCGGGTCGCAGTCGATCAACACCGGCCTGGGCTGGGAGCTGCAGGTGCTGACCGCCGTCATCTTGGGCGGGGCCAGCCTCAACGGTGGCAGCGGCACGATCCTGGGCACGGTGCTGGCCCTGCTCGTCATCGGCGTGCTGCGCAACGGCCTCATCCAGTTGAACGTGCAGACGTTCTGGATCGAGGTCGCCCAGGGTGCTCTGCTGCTCGGCGCCGTGACCGTCGACAGGATCCGCATCCGTCTCGCCAGCACCGACACCTGACGGGTAGCGTCCCCGGGGCGATGTGCGCGCTGAAGCCGCCACCACATGGCACGCACCCGTGAGCCGTCATTCCGGCGAAGGCCGGAATCCAGGCTCCAGCCGTCCTTCGGGCACGACCAGCGGATCGCCTGACAGACTTCTCGAAGCTCGCACATAGGAGGTTCCGATGAGCACCGATTTGGCCTTCGTCGATTCCCACATCCACTACTGGGACCGCCCGCATCCCCCGCTGGAATGGGTGTGGCTGGAGGACGACTTCGTCCACCCGCAACTCGGCGACATCCGGCCGCTGAAGGACATGAGGCGGTACACGCCGGATGAGTACCTCGCCGACATCGAGGGCTCGGGCGTCACCAAGGCGGTGCACGTGCAGGCCGCCATCGGCACGCCGGACCCGGTGGAGGAGACCCGCTGGCTCTCGGAGATGGCCGAGGCCACAGGCTGGCCGCACGGCATCACCGGCGATGCCCGCATGCAGAGCCCCGACGTGGAGGAGACCATCGCACGCCACTGTGAGTACCCCCTGTTCCGGGGGCTGCGGGACTTCGCTCAGGGTGACTACCTGGTGGACCCGGACTTCCACCGCGGCTACGCCCTGCTGGAGAAGTACAACCTGGTCTACGACCTGGACTGCACTTGGGAGAACACGGGCAAGGCCGGCGCCCTGGCCAAGAAGTACCCCAACATCGTCATGATTCTCGACCATGCCGGCTTCCCGCAGGCCATCGACGACGAGTACTTCGCCAACTGGCGGGCGGGCATGGCCACCATCGCCGAGGCCGAGAACTGCGTGATCAAGATCTCCGGGCTGGGGATGGGCCACCAGATGGCCGGCACCAACTGGACCACCGACTCGATCCGCCGCTGGGTGCTGGGCTGCATCGAGGCCTTCGGCGTGGAGCGCTCGTTCTTCGGCACCAACTGGCCGGTGGACCGGATGTACTCCAGCTACGCCGAGGTCGTGGCGGCCTACCGCGAAATCATCGCCGACTTCAGCGGTGACGAGCAGGAGGCCCTGCTCTCCCGCAACGCGGAGCGCGTCTACCGCATTTGAGCGGCCCAGCCGGTGGTCGTGCACCGACCGGGGTCGTCCAACCGCTGACTTCCCGCAGGTCCTCACCGGCTGGTTGGTGAGGGCGCTCACCTCCAGCCTTGAGTTGCTGAGACCTGTATTCAAGGTGTTGAGATATCCTTGAATAGGGAGGTTGAGATGGCCCGGTTGGAAACGCGGCACTGGGCGGGCGATGAACGAGGCCCGACACGCCGCGATCGCCGTCCCTGCGACTACGAGGTCTATATTCCCGACCTCCTCGTCGGTCGGCGGTACGTGCTCGACGGGGATGTTGCGGCCGATATCGCCGACGCCGAAGCGATGCTCATCCGGCTCAACGCGACGGCCGGCGCGCTCGCCGGCACCGAGGCGCTGGCCCGGCTACTGCTCCGCGCCGAAGCGGTGGCGTCCTCCCGGATCGAAGGGTTGGAGGTGGGCGGCCGCCGGCTCCTCCGCGCCCAGGCCGCCCGCCAACTCGGCGAGGACCCGCGCGACGTCACCGCCGTCGAGGTGCTCGGGAACATCGAGGCGATGCACTGGGCCATCGAGGCGGTGCCACCCGGGGGGGTGATCACCGTGGAGACCGTGATGGAGGCGCATCGCCTCCTGCTCGCCGGGACGCGTCTCGCGACCCACGGCGGCCACACCCGTAACGTCCAGAACTGGATCGGCGGCAGCAACTACAACCCCGCTTCGGCGGCCTTCGTGCCACCGCCGCACGACCTGGTCGATTCGCTGCTGGCGGATCTCGTCGCGTTCTGCAACGACGACTCCCTGCCTGCGGTGGCGCAGGCCGCCATTGCCCACGCACAGTTCGAGACGATCCATCCGTTCGTCGACGGGAACGGGCGCACCG
>JAPPDX010000092.1 GCA_028824415.1 bacterium
ACCTGCTGCGGCCCATCTACGGGGCCACCGCCGCCTACGGCCACTTCGGCCGCGAACGCGACGAGTTCACCTGGGAGCGCACCGACCGGGTCCACGAACTGCGATCGGAACTCGGCCTCTGAGCGGGACGCCGACCCGGGAGTCGCCGCCAACCGAGCCAACCATCCCGCCCGGACGCGGCCCGCGGGTCGTGCGCGTGCTCACCGACGTCGTCGCCGTCGACCGGGAGTTCGACTACGACGTTCCCGAGTCCTGGCAGCGCGACGGCCGAGCCGCCAGGTTGACGTTGGGAACGATGGTGCGGGTGACCCTCAAGGGTCGGCGCGTCGGCGGTTGGGTGACAGCCCTGGATCCTGAGGCGGAGGGACGACCCGGCACGGCGGAATCGCAGCCGGGGTTCCGGCTCGGGGGAGACCGGGGGACCGCGGCGGAGCACGGCGTGGATCTGCTGCCCCTCTCCAAGCTGGTCGGCGTCGGCCCGCCACCTGGGGTGCTGGAGTTGGCCGGCTGGGCTGCCCGGCGCTGGGCCGGCCGCCGTGCCACCTTCTACGGGACGGCCTCGCCGCCGCGGGTCGTGGAGGCCCTGCCGCTAGGTGGCGCCGACCCCCTCCCGGCGGCACCCCCCACGCCGGTCGCTGCCGGCTCCGATGAGTTCTGGGATGCCCCCTTCGCGAAGGAGACCTCGGTGGTGCGTATCCCTCCCGCCGGCGACCGGGGCCCGCTGCTGGCAGCGGCGCTGCGGCGCGGTGCCGCCCTGCTGGTGGTGCCGCAGGTCGCCGAGGCGATCCGGCTGGCCGGCTGGGTGCGCCGCCGGGGGGTGCCTGCCGCGTTGCTGCCCGAGGACTGGGCGCAGGCCGCCGCGGGTGGTGTCGTGGTGGGGACCCGCGCCTCCGTGTTCGGCCCCATGCCACACCTCGGCGCCGTCGTGGTACTCGACGAGCACGACGAGGCCCTGGTAGCCGAGGACTCGCCCACCTGGAGCACTCGCGAGGTCGCCGTCGAGCGGGCCCGCCGGGACGGCGCCGCGTGCGTGCTGGTCTCTCCGATACCGACCTTGGAGGCACACGAACTGGCCGCCGGCCAACAGCTCACGCTGCCCCGCCACGTGGAGCGGGAGGGATGGCCGAACCTGGAGGTCGTGGACCAGCGCGACCCCGAAGTGGGCCGCCACGGCCTGCTGACTGAGCCGCTCATGTCGCGGCTCCGCACCTGCGAGCGGGCAGTCTGCGTGATCAACCGGAAGGGTCGGGCGCGGCTGCTGGCCTGCACGAGTTGTGGCGATCTGGTGGTCTGCGATTCCTGCGGGGCGGCCGTGGGAGAGGGCGGCGACGCCAGTGGCTTGGACTGCCTGCGCTGCGGCGAGGGGCGGCCGCGGGTGTGTTCGGGTTGTGGCGCCACTCGCCTGAAGACCCTGCGCCCCGGCGTGAGCAAACTCCGGGACGAGTTGGAGGTGCTGCTCGGCGAGCAGGTGACCGAGGTCAGCGGTCCCGCTCGTTCATCAGCAGAGCCCGAGTACCCTGCCTCCCGGGTGGTGATCGGTACCGAGGCGGCGCTGCACCGCGCCGGCGAGGCTGACCTGGTGGCGTTCCTGGACTTCGACCAGGAACTCTCGGCAACGCGCTACCGGGCGAACGAGCAGGCCATGGCGCTGCTGGCCCGCGCCGCCCGGCTCGCCGGTCCCCGCAGCGGCGCCGGGAGGATCCTGGTGCAGACCCGCCAGCCCGACCACCCGGTCCTGCAGGCCGCCGGCACAGTCGATCCAGAACTGCTCAGCAGCCATGACCGGGCTTTGAGGAGCCAACTCGGCTTCCCCCCGTTCGGGGCGCTCGCCGAGATCGCCGGCGCGGCCGCCGGCGCGTTCGTGGAGCGGCTGGGTCGCCCACTCGGCCTCGAGATCTCCGAACTGGGAGAGAACCGTTGGGCCGTCAGGTCCGCCGATCGCGACCTGCTGCTTGACACCCTCGCCAACGTCGAACGTCCCCCGGGCCGCCTCCGTCTGGCCATCGACCCACTCCGCCTCTGAGCTCTTGGCAGCACCATCGGTCCCGCACCGCAACCCTGGACAGAAGACCAACCCGGTCACCTTCAGCGGGCGCCAACAACCGAGGGGGGGCGATTTGCGACGCCTTGCGCCTGCGCGAAGGAGCAAACGGCACCCCGGCCCCCGACCGGACACCGCGGATCCCCGACCGGACACCGCGGATCCCCGCCCGAGCCGCCGGATGGGCGCCGGTATGATGCGGCGGTGAGGGGGTTGGTAGTCGAGCACGACCCGACGGGACACGCGGCGCTGGTCGGTCGGGCCATGGCGCGGCGCGGTGTGGAGTTGGAGTGCTTCCGTGTGGTGCCCGATGTGGGGAATCCCGTCAGCGACCGCGAGTTCCCCGACCTTGCCGACTACGACCTGATCGTGGTTCTGGGCGCTGTCTGGTCGGTGTACGACCACGCCACGATCGGGACATGGATCAATCGCGAGCTGGACTTCGTTCGCCAAGCGCACGACGCGGGGAAGGCCGTGCTGGGGGCCTGCTTCGGGGGCCAGGTGTTGTCCGCGGCGCTTGGTGGGACAGTCTCGCGGGCGCCGGTTCCCGAGTTCGGCTGGCTGAGGATCGAGACCGACGAGCCCGACGGGCTGGACGCCGGCCCGTGGTTCCAGTGGCACTACGACCGGTTCACGGTGCCCGCCGGCGCGACCGAGATCGCCCGGAATGCCAACGGACCGCAGGCCTTCCGCACCGAGCGCGGCCTGGGGCTGCAGTTCCACCCCGAATTGGACAGTGCCCTGCTCGACGAGTGGATCGGGTTCGGTGAGGAGGAGCTTCGCTCCAACGGCGTCGACCCTGACGAACTGGTGGCGGAGACGTCCCGGATGCGGGACTCGGCGACCCGCCGCACCCAGCGGCTGGTCGACTGGTTCTTGGAGGACTTCGCCGGCCGCTGACCGCACGTGCACGCCGGGGGGCGTTGCCGGGCGTTGGAGCCAGGCGGCTCAGTCGGTCCAACCCCCGGTGGGCCGGTCGAACCAGATGTGTGCCTGGCCGGTTCCGGCCGCGGCCTCGTAGGCGGAGAACATCTCGCCGGGCGCCCCGCAGGCCTCCCCACCGAGGGCGCCGAGCATCATCAGGTAGTGGCCGAAGAATCCCTCCGGCGCGTGCCGCCGGAACCCCTCCATTCCTGCCAGCACCCCGGCGTGGTCGCCGGCGAGCAGTTGTCCGATGAGCCGCTCGTCGGCGGAGCGGGCATCGGGGTTGCTGATGTTGGCGAGGTCGGCGGACTCGTGGCTGCGCAGCTCCCGCAGTGGCCAGAACCGGTGGCTCAGGCCTCCTGAGGCGAGCAGCACGACGCGCCGGTCGAGGCTCGCCACCGCCGTCGACAGCAACTCGCCCAGCAGCAGGAAGTCCTCGACCGCGGCGGTCTGGCAGATGCTCACCGACACCCAGGCCTCCTCGCCCTGCAGGTACCCCAGCAGGTTGACGGTGGGGTAGTGGATCGGCAGGTACGGGTCGTCGCAGGCCAGCACCCAGGTGTCGTCCCGAGGTTCGGCCAGCGCCGCCAGGGCGAACGCCAACTCGGGATCGCCGGGGATGTCGTAGGGCATCTGCCGCATTCCCCGTGGCAGCTCGTCGGAGGTGAAGATGCCGCAGCGACGCTCGTGTGCGGTGCAGATGTGCTCGAAGGTGCTGAACCAGTGGGTGTCGAACACCACGATCACATCGGGGCGAATCTCGTCGAGGCGCTCGACGCGCAGGCGCTCGAGACCGGCACAGAGGCTGAAGTCCTCGCCGCCGTTGAGGCTCAACCGCTCCTCCAACGGCATCACGATGGGAGGGACATGCGACACGAGCCCTGCGCCGACGATCTCGCCCATGCCTGCGCCTCGTTCCTTGCGGCCTGCGTGCTCTCGCGGGTGGGCACGCGCGAGTAGGATCGTTTGGATCCTAACAGTTTTTCCGGGGAGCCGTCGAGTTGGAGCTCAAGCAGTGTCCAGATCGGCGACGGTGCGCAGCAGCGTCCGTAGGTACGCGGCCAGGCGGGTGGCCTCGGTGTCGCTGAGGTCCCGCGTCACCAGCGCCTCCTGCTTGTTGAAGGCCGGCATGATCTCGTCCACCACCCGCTGCCCCGACTCGGATGTCCGCACCAGCATGCGGCGACCGTCGGTGGGGTGCGGGAGACGCTCGGCGTACCCCCTGCGCTGCAGCGTGTTGAGCACGCCGGTGAGGGTGCCGCCGGTGATGCCCGCCTCGGCGGCGAGGTGCCCCGACTCCTGGTCACCCCAGATTCGCAGCACGAACAGCACCACGAAGGCGCTCCAGGAGAGCTCGTACTGGCGGAGCACGCCGCGTTCCATGTGGTTGCGCACCGCGGTGGCGGCGCGGAAGATGTTCGACACGGCCGCCAGCGCCACGAAGTCCAGGTCGAGCGCGCCGAGTTCGGCGCGGATGAGGCGCTCCGCCTCAACGAGTTCGTCGTCGCCTGCGGCGAAGGCTCGCGGCATTCCCGCAACAATACGCCAGCCCCCGCCGGGGAAAGTGGGGTGACGGCTCGTACCCGCCGGGGATCCGGCGCGGGTTCGCCCATGCTCTCGCCGGGGAGGCGCTGTGGAACCCGTGGTCGCAGATTCGACTGGGGGAGTGGCCTGTGGTACGACGCCGCTAGCTTCCCAGGGTCCCCAAGACGCACAGGAGGTGTGCCGTGAGCGCCGAGTACCAGCAGATCCGCGTGCTCTGGCCTGATCACCTGAACGTGCCGCGCGGCAAGTACCTGCCTGCCGACCTGGCCGCCGGCGGTGCCCGGCACTGCCTCACCACTTTCGCACTCAACTACGACCGTCACATGGGCCCGGTTCCCGGCACCGGCTTCCTGGAGGGCATGCCCGACCTGAATTGCAGCGTGAGCCTCGACGACGTGCGTCCCGGATGGGAGGACGGCGTGGGTGTCGTCGTCGGGGATGTCAGCTTCGACGGCGCCCCCATCCCGTTCGCGCCCCGGGAGGTGCTGCGGCGCGCCGTCGCCGCCTGGCAGGACCTGGGCTACACGGTGAAGGCCGGGTTCGAGTTCGAGGCGTACGTCATGCAGCCCGACGGCGACGGAGGCCGTGCGCCGTACCGTGCGCCGGGATCGTTTGTCTACGGCACCGGTCACTTCAACGACCCCAGCGGTGTCTCCCGCGACATCGTGGCGCGGGCGATGGCGTGCGGGTTCCCCCTGGAATCGGTGAACGCCGAGTACGACGAGAGCCAGTTCGAGTTCACCCTGGTCTACGACGACGCCATGGAGGCCAGTGACGAGGCCTTCCTGTTCAAGACCATGGCGCGGGAGGTGGCCGCCGAGCGGGGGCTCCTGCTCTCGTTCCTGCCGAAGCCCTTCGGCGACCGGGGCGGCAACGGCCTGCACGTGAACCTGAGCTTCGTCGACAGTTCCGGCGGCTATGCGCTCGTCGACCACGGGAATCGCGACGGCCTGTCGGCGCTCGCCAAGCAGTGCATTGCGGGGCAACTGGCGTACCTGCGACCGATGACCGCGCTGTGCTGCCCCATCGTGAATTCCTACAAGCGTCTGGCCCCGGCGCAACTCTGCGGCTACTGGCAGAACTGGGGGTACGACCACCGTTGCACGACCGTCCGGGTGAACCCCGAGAGGGGTGCCTCGACACGCCTCGAGAACCGGCTGCCCGATGCCGCTGCGAGTCCCCACATGGCCCTGGCGGCGATCCTGACGGCCAGCCGTCTCGGTGTTGTCGGCGAGTTGGACTGCCCGCCGCCGGAGACCCTCGATGGGCTCGAGAACGTGAGCTGCGAGGTGCACGCCCCCGCCAACCTCGCCGAGGCAATCGACGAGTTGGAAGCCGACGAAGCCTTCGTCGCCGCGCTCGGAGCCGAGACGGTGGCTCAATTCGCGGCTGTGAAGCGCACCGAGT
>JAPPDX010000045.1 GCA_028824415.1 bacterium
CGATGTCGGCGTCGCCGGCGGCGATCATCCGCCCGGCCAGGTAGACGGCGTTGAGCCCCGAGAGGCACACCTTGTTCACGGTGGCGGCGGGGGCGCTCAGCGAGATGCCCGCCTTCGTGGCGGCGGCGCGTGCCGGGGCCTGGCCCTCGCCGGCCAGCAGAACCTGCCCCATGAAGACGTAGTCCACCTGCTCGGCCGGCACGCCGGTGGTCTTGAGGGCGGCGCTGATGGCGTGGCCGCCGAGATCGGTGGCGCTGAACGAGGAGAGCGCCCCGGAGAACCTGCCGATCGGCGTGCGGGCGCCTCCCAGGATCAACGTTGGGCTCATCTGGACCTCCGTGAAGGCGGGTTGCGGCTCTGCCGGACACGCTAGCGGCGCCGCGCAGCGGCACGCCGGGGCGTCGCGCAGCCGCACTTCAGGGAGTTGGCCGGCGCCACCGGGACGGGCATCATGGAGCTGTGCTGCTGACCGAGATCGACCACGTGGCCATCGCCGTGCGCGATCTCGAGGCCGCGGTGGACTACCACCGGCGGGCATTCGGCGCCACGGTGGAGCACCGGGAGACCGTGGATCGGGACGGCGTGGAGGAGGCCCTGGTGGCGGTGGCGGACTCCTACATCCAGCTCATCTCCCCGACGCGACCCGACTCGCCGGTGGCTAGGTTCATCGAGCGCCGCGGCGAGGGACTGCACCACGTCGGCTACCGGGTCGCCGATTGCGCGACGGCACTGGCCGCCATGGTGGCCGCCGGCGCCACGCCGATCGATCGGGAGCCCAGGCCCGGCTCACGCGGGACGACCATCGCCTTCGTGCATCCGAAGGGGTCCTTCGGCACGTTGATCGAGCTGGTCCAGGAATAGGCAGGGCGCGACGGCGCCCGGGGGGACCGAGGATGCAGATCCACCTCGTCGACGGGACCTACGAGTTGTTCCGGCAGTTCTTCGCCCGACCGTCGCACCGCACGGCCGCCGGTCAAGAGGTCGCTGCTGCCCGGGCCGTCGTCAGCGGTCTGCTGCGGCTGGTGGCGGACGGGGCAACCCACGTCGGCGTCGCCACCGACCACGTGATCCCGTCGTTCCGCAACGAGATGTATCCGGGCTACAAGAGCGGTGAGGGGGTCGACGCCGACCTGCTGGCGCAGTTCCCCCTGCTGGAGGAGGTGGCCGCCGCCGCCGGTTTCACGGTGTGGCCGATGACCGACTACGAGGCCGACGACGCGCTCGCCACCGCCGCCGCCCGGGCCGCCACCGATCCCGCGGTGGAACGGATCCTGATCTGCACCCCCGACAAGGACCTGGCGCAATGCGTGAGCGACGACGGGCGGGTGGTGCAGTTCGATCGCCGCCACGGCCGCATCAGTGATCGGGCGGGCGTCGTGGAGCGCTTCGGCGTTCCACCCGCGTCGATCCCCGACTATCTGGCGCTCGTCGGCGACAGCGCCGACGGGTTTCCCGGCCTGCCCGGCTGGGGGGCGAAGTCCGCCGCAGCGCTGCTGGCCCGGTACGGCCACATCGAGAACATCCCCGACGCCTCGGGCCAGTGGGATGTGGCGGTGCGGGGAGCGGTAACCCTGGCCACCCGGCTGTCGGAGGGTCGCCAGGAGGCGTACCTGTACCGGCGCCTGGCCACGCTGGTGACCGACGTGGCCGGGATCCTCGACAGCGCTCCACCGGGTGACGGCGCGGTTGATTCCCTCGCCTGGGTCGGGCCTCGCCCCGGTTTCGCCGAGTTGTGCGGGCGGATCGACGCCGGGCGCCTGGCGGACCAGGCGGCGGCGCTGGCGGCGGGACGTCGGTCCGGCGACTGAGCCGACTCCTGGCGGTCCCGATGGCCGGCGATTTCACGACCGTCGAGGTGGACGGGCGGCAGGTTCGCATCTCCAACCCCGGCAAGGTCTTTTTCTCCGCACGCGGTGAGACCAAGCTGGACTTGCTCCGCCACTACCTGACGGTCGGCCCGGGAGCGCTGCGGGGGGTGTGGTGCCGGCCCACGGTGCTGCATCGCTTCCCCGACGGCGCCGAGGGCAAGAGCTTCTACCAGAAGCGGGTCCCCGAGCGCCGCCCGGATTGGCTGGAGACGGCAGTGGTGGCCTTCCCGTCGGGCCGCACGGCCGTCGAGTTGTGCCCGACCGACCTGGCGCACGTGGCCTGGGCGGTGAACCTGGGCTGCCTGGAGCTGCACCCGTGGGCGGTGCGCCGATTCGAACCGCACCGGCCCGACGAGTTGCGCGTCGACCTCGATCCGGCGCCCGGGCTGGGGTTCGACGCCGTTCGCAGCGCCGCGTTCCTGTTGCGGGAACTGCTGGGGGAGTTCGGCTTGATGGGCTGGCCCCGGACCTCCGGCGGGCGGGGTATGCACATCGTGGTGCGAATCGTGCCCGCCGCCGGATTCGCCGAGGTGCGAGATGCCGCCCTGGCACTGGCGCGTGTCGCGGAGCGGCGCCGGCCGGATCTGATCACGAGCGCTTGGCGCAAGAAGGATCGGGGCCCGAAGGTCTTCGTGGACTACAACCAGAACGCCCGCGACCGCACGCTCGCCTCGGCCTACTCGGTGCGCCCCGGTTCTGAGGCGCAGGTGGCGGCGCCACTGCGCTGGGACGAGGTGGCCGGCGCCGAGCCCGGCGACTTCACGCTCGCCACGATGCCGGAGCGCTGGAGGACCGCGGGAGACGTGGAGGCTGAGTTGGAGAACCGGGCCGGCTCGCTGGCGCCGCTGCTGGCGCTGGCCCGCCAGGACGCCGCGAAGGGGATGGCCGACGCCCCCTGGCCGCCGCACCACCCGCGCCGCGCCTAGCGCGCCGCGCACGGGCCTCGTGCGGCTACGAGTCGGCTCCGGGGTCGGTCGGCTCGCCGCCTGACTCGCCCTGCTGGTCGTCGCCCGGCTCGCCGGAGGTCTCATCGGGTTCGCCGGCGCCTTCGGGTTGTTCCCCGTCGGTTCCCTCCTCCGGCTCGCCGTCCTGCTCGGCGGGTTCGAGCTCCAGCGGCGGATCCGTGCAGTCGATGGCGATGGTGGGCGGATCGTAGAAGCGGGGCTCTTCGATGAACCCGCTGCCCGGCCGCTCCGTCTCCAGGAATGCCTCGATTGCATCGGCCGTGGCGGCGGCGGCGACGGCGATGTACTCCTCGGTGGCGAAGAGTTCGGCCTCCGAGGCGTTCGTCAGGTAGCCGTACTCGATGAGCGCCGAGGGCGCCTGCGGGCCCCGCACCAGCGCGTACGTGTCGACCCCGTCGGGAAGCAGCACGCGTTTCACGCCGGCGTCGGGAAGGGCACTCCACTGGACACCCTCGAAGTTGCTGAGGGCCGCGGTGATCTCCTCGTACAGGAGGCCGCCTAGACGGCCGGACTCGGGGCGCATTACCTCGGGGGACTCGGACTGGACGTACACCTCGGTTCCCGGCGTGTCCCCGAGATCCCACGTGGGGCCGTTGTGGTGGATCGACACGACGGCCTGGGGCTTCAAGGCGTCGGCGAACTCCACGCGGACAAGCAGCCGGACCATGTAGTTGCCGGTCCGGGTTGTGGCGGCGGCGATGCCGCGTTCGGTGAGTTCGGCGAGGACGGCGTCGGTGAGCGTGAGGTTGAGATCGCGTTCGACGAGACCGTTGGGACCCACCGTGCCGGTCTCGATCGGTCCCCCGTGCCCGGGATCCAGGACAACCCGCACCGGTTCGATTCGCAGGCCTCCGGCGATGACGGCGGTGTTCCCGCACGGGGTCAGCACGACGAAGCCCCTCTCGAGCACCTCGAGAACGGTGACCGGGATGCCCGTCGCCGTGAGCAGGGCGACCGGGGGCGGGGGTGGCGGTTCGGTGGTGGTCGTGGTGGTGGGCGGCGGCGGTTCGCTGGTGGTGGTCGTCGGCGGCGGTTCGGTGGTGGTCGTGGTGGTGGGCGGCGGCGGTTCGGTGGTCGTGGTGGTGGGCGGCGGCGGTTCGGTGGTCGTCGTGGGTGCTTCGGTGGTCGTCGTGGGTTCGATCGGTGGGTCCGGGGGATCCGCTCCGACTGTGACCGCGCTGGTGCCGTTGCCGGAGCGGTCGGGCTCGCTCGTGTCGTCGCCACCGAGGCGCGTCACCGCCACCACGATGACCGCCACGGCAACCATCAGCCCGCCGAGCAGCAGCAGCCTGCGCCGCCGGTACACCTGTGGCGGAACTCCGCCTTCGGAGTGATCGGTCTGCACTAGGTGCTGTCTAGTGGTTGGCCGCTGCGCCGCGGCGCACTCTCGCCGCCGTTGCCGCACCGGGACCCGACCGGTCGTCGGCGCGGCGGGATTCGATCCTCATCCTGTGATCGGATCGGCCGCACCGAAGATCTCCGCCAACTCAACCGGCGGAGTGCGGACGAGCTGGGCGTAGCCGCAGCTCGCGGGCAGCCGATCGGAACGCCAGCGCAGCAGCCGGGCGCTGTGACGGAAACGGCCCGAGAGCACGGAGTCGTAGGACACTTCGGCCACCGGGGCGCCGGCGAGAGGCACCCAGTCCCCGGTGCCCGAACGCCAGCGGTTCGGGGTGCCGGGCAGGCGTCCCTGCGCGCCGTCGGCCGTCCAGGGATGGCCCACCCCGTCGTCGACCCGGTACGGCGCCAGCAGGTCGGCCAACTCGACCCGTTGCCGGGCCGCGAACCCCGAGGCCGCGCCCACATAGTGCAGCACCCCCCGAGAATCGTGCAACCCGAGCAGCAGCGAGCCCACCCCGTCCCCGCTGCGGTGGATGCGGTAGCCGGCGACCACGCATTCGGCGGTGTGACGGTGCTTGATCTTGAACTGGGTGCGCCTGCCGGGTTCGTAGACACCCGTCGCGGGCTTGGCGATGATGCCGTCCAGTCCGGCGCCCTCGAACCGCTCGAACCAGCCTGTAGCCACGGCGCGGTCGGTGGTTGCGGGAGTGAGGTGCACCGGGGGTGCGAACCCGGCGGCCACATCCACGAGGACGGCGCGCCGCTCGGCGAACGGCAAACCGGTGAGGTCACGGTCCGCCAACGCCAGGATGTCGAAGGCCACGAAACGTGCCGGCGTCTCGCGGGCGAGCCGGCCGATTCGGCTCGCCGCCGGGTGGATGCGGGCGCCGAGGGCATCGAAGTCCAGCCCGCCGCCGCTCCCCACGATGACCAGTTCACCGTCCAGCACGCAGCGCTGCGGCAGGCGTGCCCGCAGAGGCCCCACCAGTTCGGGGAAATAGCGGGTCAGCAGGCGCTCGTTGCGGCTGCCGATCTCCACGGCGTCGCCGTCGCGGAAGATAACGGCGCGAAAGCCGTCCCATTTGGGCTCGAACCACATCTCGCCCGGCTCGCCGGTGGGAAGTGACTCGGCTGCCCGCGCCAGCATCGGAGCCACGGGGGGCAGCACCGGCAGTTTCACGCCAATCACGGTAGGCCGCGGCCTGTTTCGCGCGGCGGCTTCGCCGCTGCCTTCCGGGCGATTCTCAGGCGATTGTGGTGGAGAGCCCGTTCGGCGCCCTCAGCCGAGCGCCACGAGAACCAGTCCGCCGGTTGCCACGGCCATGCCTATGACCTGCACCCGGCTGATGTGCTCATGCAGGAAGAGCCATGCGGGGATCACGGTGAAGGCGGGTGACAGCGCCGTGATCGGGCCGACGATGGACAGGAGGCCCAGCGAGAGGGCCTCGAGCAGCAGGGCGTGTGCCAGCAGCAGCAGGAACCCACTCACCACCACCGGAACGAGAGTGCTGCGGCGCGGCGCCCGGGGCCGGGGGTTGCCCGCTCGCTGCCAGACCACACCCAGGGCGGCCAGGCTGAGGGTCGCGGCAGCGGCGCGCACGATGAGCAGGGGCGCCACCCCCG
>JAPPDX010000003.1 GCA_028824415.1 bacterium
CCACATGCGGACTGATTCCCCGTGGATCCTGTCGCGCGAAGTCAGACGCAACAGATGGCCGTGTCCGATGCGGCGTGGGCGGACGTTGGGGGACGTGGACGGGCCGCAGCAGCCGGCGCTGCCCTGAGAGCGTGACGCGGCGGGGCCGCGGCCATCTGGCCGGGGCCCCTTGTCTCCCAGCCAAATCCGTCTCGGGCCAAACTGTCAGGTTCGTCCGCAGCAAACACGGCTCCCAATCCCCGGTCGGAACTGGTGAGGCGCGCTAGGCGCCCCGGATGCGGCAGGGGGCGCCACTGTCGGAGCTGATCGGCTGGTTGATGCCAAGAATCGCTGGGGCCTTGATCAAGCACGTCGGTCACCGCCTTCAGAAGCACTCCCCCGGTGAAGAGCACCACCGCAGCGAAGGGGTTAGTTGACTCTGGTTGGCTCTGTAGCGATGATGTTGTACAGTATTTTCTGGAGGTAGAAATCTATGCAACAAGAGTCGCTGGGGGTCCGGATACAGGCTCGTCGGGCGGACTTGGGTCTGACGCTAGCCCAGGTGGCCAAGGCGTCGGGACTGTCGGTTGGGTATGTCTCGAAGATCGAGCAGGGACGAGGCAACCCGACTCTGTCGTCGCTGGAGGCTCTCGCGGGGGCGTTGAAGTTGTCGTTGCTGACGCTGTTTGCTTCTGAGATCTCACCGCCGGTGGACACGGAGCGATCAGGGGCGGATGCGGTTGATGGTGCCGGGCGGTCACCAAGTGAGATGTCGAGGATCGAGCCCTTGGGCCTGGCCGCGGGGGTGGTGACCCCGGTGTGGATGAGGGTCACCCGCGATGACTTGTTGGCGTGGGCGGACTCGGAGGGATCTGATCATCTTCTGCCGGCGCTGGTTGACCACCTGATCAAAGAGACGGCACCTGAGGGGACGAAGAGTCACTTCCCGTCCGGACGGGGGGTGCTGTCGGGGGGCTGGGATGGGTTGGTGGAGTGCCGCGGACCCCATCCTTATGTTCCTACGGGCCGTTCAGGCTGGGAGGTCTCCGTCGAGCAGAACACGAAGCGCAAGTCCGAGTCCGACTACGCCAACCGTTGCGACACAGTTCCGGAACATGAGCGGAGGGAGATGGCTTATGTGCAGGTGATCTGTCGCCAGTGGACCAAGGCCGAAGAGTTCGAGGCGGCGAAGACGACGTCGGGGGACTTCCGGGAGGTGCGCGCCTTGAACGTCGATCACCTGGCGGCGTGGCTGGCTCGTGCGCCTCAAACGACGGCGTGGCTGCGTGAGGTGATGGGCAAGCCGGTCGAGGGAATCGAGCCTCTCATCGACTGGTGGCGGCGCTGGTCGGATTCCACCGGTGGGCGGGTGGATGCCGGTGTAGTGCTGGCGGGCCGCGAGGAGGCCGTCGCCGAGCTGAGGCGGCTCTGCCGCGGGGGCGGCACTGTAACGGTGACTTCGGAGGCACCCCATGAGGCGATCGTGGCGTTCGTCGCGGCGGCTCTGGTCGACGCGTCCGATGGGCCAGAGCCGCTGTATGTGGAGAGTCTGGACGCGGCGCGTCGGCTGCTGGGTCCCGCGGGACGGGCGACAGCCGCGGCCACGTCGATCTTGGTGGTCGAGTCGGCAGACATCGCGGATCGGTTGACTCCTGTGCCACCGCAGTGTGTGGTCGTGCCGGTTCCGGGCAGCCAGAGAGCCGACGTTGTTGTCGGTCCGGTGGATGCCCGCGAGGTGTCCGAGCGGCTCCGGGTACACGGCATCGACCACGAGAAGTCATGGGATCTGGGGTATCTGGGCCGGCGCAGCTTGTTGGCGTTGCGGCGTGAGCTTGCAGTCAAGCCGGAGTTGCACCTGCCGTGTTGGGCTGCGGACATTGACGGGCTGCTGCGCCGCTGTCTGCTGTTGAACAGATGGGACAGCAGAACGCCCGGCGATGTCGAGATCGTTGAGCGCTGTGTGGGCAGGCCCTACTCGGATGTGCAGGAACGGCTGGAGACCTTCGGTGAGAACGATCCGCCGATGCTGCGGTTCGAGGCGGTGTGGCATGCGGTGTCTAGCCCTGAGGCGTGGCTCATTGCGGGCACGAGCCTCAAGGATGAGGAACTCGAGCAGCTGGTCGAGGTGGCGGTGGAGGTGCTGGCCGAGCCCGACCCGCTGTTCGGGCTCGACATGATGGCTCACATAGAGGCCGTACGCGACGGAGTCGGGCCTCGATACTCCGAGCGGCTCAAGCAGGGCCTCGCCACCTCGCTCGCCGTGTTGGCCACAGCTGAGGATCAGGTGCCCTCAGGCGTGCGCTTTGTCGTTGAGGATGCGGTGCGGCGGCTGTTGGAGCTGGCCAACAACGATGCGTCGCTGCAGAGATGGGCCACGGTCGCGCCCTGGCTGCCCCTGTTGGCGGAGGCGGCGCCGCGCCAGGTGCTGACGGCGCTGCAAGTGAGCTTGGCCGATGGTGCGCCGATGGCGTCTGCGATGGTGTCGCGTCAACAGAAGGACTCATTCGAGGACGCATTCGGATACCCGCAGGCCCTGTCGTCACGTCATCTTCTCGACGCGCTGGAGGTTCTGGCGTGGTCGCCGGAGTATCTGGGCGAGGCGGCCGCGATGCTGGCGAGGCTCAGCGAGATCGGCGCCGGAGACGGGTTCGGTCGCAGCCCGACGAGTGTGCTCATCGGCATCATGTGCCCGTGGATGCCCAACACCGCGGCAACCGCCGACACCAGATTCGCGGTACTTGGCATGCTGCGCCGTACGCATCCCGGGCTCGCTTGGGACGTGATGTTGTCCATGTTGCCAAACGCCCTTGACACCACATCATCGGGTGCCACTCCGCGCTATCGCGACTGGAAGGATCAGCGCGTGCCCGTCACCAACGCGGAGTGCTTCGAAGTCGAGGAGAGGACCGGCACGGCTCTGATCGGCGACGCTGCCACCATCGAGGGGGGCTGGGCCCAACTCGTCGACCGGTGCGGAGAGATGTGGCCAACCACACGCACCGAACTCGTCAACGCACTCCGTGATGTCGCCCGCACCGCCGACGAACCAACCCGCAAGGCGATCTGGCCAGCGATGCGAGAGATGATCGCACGCCACCGCGACTTCCATGACGACGAATGGGCGCTGCCCGCCAGCGAGCTAGAGCCGTTCGAGGCGCTATTGGGGTCACTGCGTCCTGCGTCGTTCGCGGAGCTGCACGGATGGCTCTTTGACATGTGGGTGCCTCACCTTGAGGGAGTCTCGCGCCGGACCGAGGACCGGGACACCCGGGACGCAGCCCTCGCCGTGAGGCGCGCCGAAGCCGTGCGGGAGATTCTCACGTCCGGCGGTCTCGACGCCGTCGTCGCGTTCGCCGACACAGTGGAAGCCCCCTGGCATGTCGGGGAAGCGCTTGCGCATGCGGCTCCGGACGATCTCGACGCGCAGGTCATCGTGCACCTCGACGGCTCCGATCCGGCCGCCGTCGTCGCAAGAGGGTACTTCAGTGCGAGATTCGAAGCGGGCGGCTGGGAGCGCTTCGACGCGTTGATCGCTAGCCACGACCCTGGTCCTACGGCCACGGTGGAGTTGCTGAGAACGTCCTGGGATCCCGAGGCGGTCTGGGCCAGGGTGGACGCCTCGGAGGCAGAACTGGTCACCGAATACTGGCAACGGTTCACTCGATGGGACCTCAGCCAGCATGACCACTTGGCGGTGGAGGCCACCCGTCGGCTCCTCACAGCGGGACGGGTCGACACAGCCGCTGCGGTGCTCGAAGGCTTCGCCCATCGCCGTGGCGACGACCCGGAGTACGCGCAAGCTGTCGCCGACGTCCTGGAAGAACTCGCCTACCAAAGGAGCGCTGGCGTTGCCGACGCCGAACGCGAGCACGACAGGCTCGGCATCCTGATGAAGGTGCTCGATCGGCATGTAGACGCGCTCGGCGCGAACCGCGTCGCGCAGATCGAATGGGAGCACCTGCCCGACCTTCGCCGCGCTGCTCAGACCCCCAACCTGCACCGGGCTCTAGTCGACAGCCCCGAGTTCTTCGCACACATCGTGCAGGTCGCCTACCCCACTAGCGGGCCATCCGACGGTGCCTCCGAGCCGGATGCGACGAGAACCCGCTACCACCAGTCAGCGGCCCGTGGACTTCTGCGCCGAATGCCTCGATCACCGGGACTCGACAGCGCCGGCAACATCGACGCCCAAAGGCTTCAAGACTGGGTCACCCGAGCACGCCAACACCTCCACGACAACGGCATCTCCACCAGAGGCGACTTCGTGATCGGAGCGACCCTCGCCAAAGCACCACCCGACCCCGACGGGAACTGGCCAGCCGCGGCGGTTTGCGAACTGCTGGAGGAGATCGCAAGCGATGACCTCGACGGCGGCCTCATCGACGCAACAATCACCGGCAGCGGAGCAAGATCACCGTGGGGAGGAGGCGGTAGCGAACGCGAACTCGCCGCGAAGTATCAGCACGCCAACAAGCGGCTCGCTACCCGACTCCACCTGCGGGCGGCTGCCATCTGCGCGGACCTAGCGGATCATTACGAGCAATGCGCGACCATGCTCGACCACAGGGCCACCGAGCACCAGCTCGGACTCGACACGTGACAGTGAGAAGCCGCACGTGGCCTGCGGAGACCTAGGCGATCTCATGCCGCCAGCCCCAACCTACGTCAGACCAGCGATAGTTCGCGAACACGCATACCCGCAGCAGGGTCCCGCCTTTGAACACCAAACGGTCGTCGCCAACCTCTGCGAGCGCGGCGACGAGATGATGCTGGATCTTGTCGCGCTGGGCGCGCGCGTCGAGGCGCTCGACGGTCACAGCCCGCTCAATACAGCAGGTGCTCGGACAACTCGCCGGGCGTGACGTGCCACCACACCCGCCGGCGGCGGTCCAGCATCACCGCGGTGTCGCGCGGCATACTCGGGTCAAGACCCAGCCACCGCTAACCAGCGGCGGCCTGCTCACACACCGCGGCGTAGGAGCGGTCAACGGCCAGCACCTCGCGGGCGTGCACGGGGATTGGCCCATCGATGTCTGCTGCTACTGCGGCCAACGCATCGGCCACCGACGCGATGCGCCGCAGCCCGGCCGCGAACGGCAGATCGGCTGCCACTGCGGCCAGCTCGTCAGCATCGAACAGCCGCGGCGCCCTCGACAGAGCTAGCGCAACGATCTCCTCGACGCCAAAGACCCAGCGCGCGTGCTGTGCGCACTCCAACAGCGCCCTCGCCGGCGTCGACACCCAGGTGTCGTCCCCGACTCCGGTCGCGGCCACCTTCAGCGTCGCCGCTCTCTCAGCCGCATGCCGCCACCCCAAGCGGCGGGCCTGGCCATAGAACGCACCCGGCGCGCTCACTGTCACCCCCGCCATGAGTGCCACACCCCCCAAAGACAGCGCGCTGCGATGTGACAGCCGCCTCGGCATGCGCCCATACACGTCCGCCAGCTCCCGAACAAGCGCCTCAGACATCCCCCGACGCAGAACCTCACACAACTGCGAAGAACCAGCCGCCGAAACGTCCGCTGGGGTGCGGCGCGAAGCGTCTCTGTTGCGTCTGACTTCGCGCGACAGGATCCACGGGGAATCAGTCCGCATGTGG
>JAPPDX010000117.1 GCA_028824415.1 bacterium
CACCCATCAGGCGACATCAGCGAGCAGGAAGCTCTGGAGCAGTTGGCGGCACTCAGCGTGCTGGCCCGATGGGTGGATATCTGCGAGGTCGTCAGAACATGAACCCAGACGACGAGTATCTGCGCAAGCTCGGCCTTGCTCACTACTGATTCCAGTACGTGGAATGGGGTGTCGTCTACGCGCTCCACCGCGTAACGGACGAGGATGTCGGCGGCTATGAGCGGACGGTGTGTGTTGTGCGGCGAGGGGGACCCCGCCGTTGACGATGACTTTGCTTGTGGGTCCTGCGTCGAGGAGTTGCACGAGTCGCGCGCTCGTTTCATGGAGATGGCGGGACTCGAACTCGTCGCCGACGAGAGCTGACTCTCCGGCGACTCAGCAACAGGGCGCTCGGTCACGCTGAAGTGGGGCGGCGGCGTGACGGCTCGTCATGTCGCGCGGAAGGAATCGAAAGGAACACACACTCCCAGGTCAGAGACCGCTGGATAACCGACTGTGGCGGTCTTCCCACACAGGCCGCTGGCCTCTGGAGGGGAGTGAGCCTTGCCGCCCCATCTCGGCGCTACCGCGCGGGCGCCGGGGCTCAGACCGCCCAGACGGCGCGAGGCCTGGCAAGGTCGTAGCGCGGCGGGTTGTCAGTTCTCCGATTGGGGTCGCGAGGGTTGAGACAGTTCGCGCAGCAGGTCGGCGATCTCCTCGACAGAAGACTCCTCGGCTGCCACGCGCATCACGAGTTCGTACACGTCGTCGTTGTTCGCAGCTGCTACGGAGGCTCCGTTGAGTTCGAGGAACACCGCCGTCGCGAGCCATCCCAGGCGCTTGTTGCCGTCGATGAGGGCGTGGTTGTTGACGACGGACTGCAACAGTGCTGCCGCTTTGGTCCAGATGTCGGGATAGGCGTCGGAGCCGAACGCGCTGGCTTGCGGACGCGCCGCCGCGGCGGTGAGCAGTCCGACGTCGCGGACCGGCGGGGGATCGCCGAGCAGGCGGCGGGCGAGTTCGATCAGGTCGTCGGTGTCGAGGAACTCGACTGGACCGGTCACTCTCCCAGGCGCCGCAGCGCCTCGGCGTGGCGGTGCATCACGTACTCGGCCGCAGCGCCGACGCGGTCCTGATGATCGCGGCGCGCCACGAATTCGCGCACGGCGCGGCGGGCCGCTTCCTGCATCGACACGCCGTCGAGAGCGGCGCGCTCGCGCAGGGCATGACGCTCCTCATCGGTCAGCCGCAACGTCATCGCCACACCCACATGGTATCACAGCGATACCGGCACACCTCTCTCGCGCCAACGCCCGGAGTCAAGCAAGTCGGCCCCGCGAGGTCCGGAGCGCACCACTGGTCTGCCCCGGGTATGGCGCAGGCTGCGGTGCGCCTGTCCCGGCCGGCAAATGCACTCTGAACTACTCTTGTTCATGTAGTGCGATTCCGTCCAGTTCCGCACTGATCCGAGAGTTGCTGGCGTATTGAACCCGGCTCGACCGCTCGCCGGATCATGGACGTTTCAGGCGTCGGGGCGCTTCGCTCGTGTCGGTCACCTCCAGATGCCGTCGATCATGACGGTTCGGTTTGCGATCTCGTCGACGCTGCGCCATGCCTGCATCCGGGAGGGTGTGGCCCGGATGAAGATCCAGTCGCCGCTCTCGAGGCGCGGGTCCCATCCGGTGCTCTCGTACAGCATTGCCGCCGATGTCGCGTCGTCCTGGACGGGGCCGGTCACTCGGGCCGTGCCGTCGATCATCAGGACGTCGCGAGTCGGCCCCAGCCCGATTCGAATAGCCGGCTGGGCCGCGATGTTCCGCGCGGTGATGCTTCGCTGCTCGGTGCAGAAGATCAACTCATCGGAGGCCGAGTCCCACCCGAGGCTCAGCGGGACCAGATGAGGTCCGGCAGGGCCCGACGTCGCCAGCCACGCATCACCCCCGGACTCGAGCTTTGCCCTCGAGTCCGCCACCCGCTGTTCAGTCGTCCGTGCGATCACTGGATCTCCGATTGTCAGGGTCGCAGAGTCGTGCCAGGTGTGCGTACGGGGTTCGTGACTACGAGCGCCCCGGCGGGCCCGTGCCCGGCTCCTACCGGTAGGGCGGCACGTAGAGCAGACCGCCGTTGGTCCACAGGTCGTTGACCGAGCCGTCCAGCGGCAGGCCCAGCGGCTCGAGGTGGCGCCGGTAGATCTCCTCGTAGTTGCCGACCTGGGACACAACCTGCACAGCGAAGTCGGAGGACAGCCCCAAGCCCGGGTCGAAGCCCTCCTCGCCCAGGAACCGGGCGAGCGCCGGGTTGTCGCCGGTCGCCGAGAGGATGTTCCCGGAGTCCAGGCGGAACTCCCAGGCCTGGATGGTGGCCATGACGGCCCACTGCACGACCTGGGCCCACTCGGTGTCGCCGTCCAGCACCACGGGGCCCAGCGGCTCCTTGGAGATCGTCTCGGGCAGGATCAACTGCTCCTCGCCGCCCTCGTTCTCGATCTCGAACTTGAACACCGCCAGCGCCGACTTGTCCGACGTCATCGCCTCGCACTGCCCGGCGGTGTAACCGACGCGAGCCTCGGTGGCCTCGCCGAAGGTGACCGGGTTGAAGGGGATGTTCCGCGAGCGCATCACGTCGGTGAGGTTCAACTCGGTGGTGGTGCCCTGCGCCACGCAGATGTTGGCGTCCGCCAGATCCTCCAGGCTGCTGATTCCGCTTGAGGCGGGAATCATCACGCCCTGGCCGTCATACAGCGTGGTGTACACGAAGTTGGCGGCCTCCCTGCCGTCGCGGCTGGCGGTGAAGGTGACGTTGCGCACCAGCACGTCGATCTCTTCGGACTGCAGCGCCGTGAACCGGTCGGCGGTCGCCACGTTCACGAAGCCCACGGCGCCGGCGTCGCCCAGCACAGCGGCGGCGATGACCCGGCAGAAGTCCGCATCGAAGCCCTCGTGCTCGCCCCCAGGCGTCAGGAAGCTGAACCCCGGCAGAGCATCACGCACACCGCAACGCACGCTGCCGCGAGCCTGCACCTCGGCGAGGCGGCCACCGGCCTGCGACAACTCCACGGCCTCCTCAGCCGCTGCGGTCATCTGGGGCGGCGCAACCGGCGCCTCAGTGGCCGGCGGCGACACCGCAGTATCGGCAGGTGGTGGGGGCGCCTCGAGGGCCGGCGGCGGCGTCGGAGCGGTCGGCTCGCCGTCGCCGCCACCGCACGCCGCGGCCAGCAACCCCACTGCCACGGTCGCCGCCACGAACCCTGTCCTATGAAGCATCGCGTTGTCCTCCCACTCGAGAGGCGCACGAACCATCCAGGCATTCCCGGAAGGTTGGTCTATCGGTCTCCGACCGGTGCTTGTTGAGTTGTCGGGCAGCGTAGGCCCCCGAGCCCTCAGGATCTGCGCAACGTCTTGGTGGCCTTGTAGACACAGCGGGACACCGTCGAGAATGCCCAGGACGGGCCGAAGAGCCGCCGGCGGGCCGGGAGGAACTCCGCGGAATCCAGGTCTTCGAGGGCCGCCAGCGTGCGATCCAGGCCGAGACCGAGCAACCGGACGCTGCGCTCGTTCGAGATGTCGAGACCCCCGGCGCTGATGACGATGACGAGCATCCGGACGAACATGTTCTGGCGGTAGAGCCGCCAGCAGTCCTCTAAGCCGATCCCCTCGACGCCGCCCCGGCGGAGAGTCTCGTGGTACTCGGCGACGGCGTCCCGCTCGATGCTGCGCCGCAGGTCGACCGGCACGCTGCCACCGAGGAAATAGGCCACGTCACCCAGGGGGTTGTTGCCGCCGCAGACCTGCCAGTCGATCACGACCAGATCGTCGGGCCCGGGACCGAAGAACATGTTGTCCAGGCGGTAGTCGCCGTGGCCGAAGGCCCGCGGGCCCCGCGCCAGGTCGCCCATGTAGTCCGCCGCCTTCCAGCCGAGCATCTCGGTTGTGCGGCGCATGTCGCCGGAGAAGTGGTCGCCGAAGACCTCGAAGGTCCGCCGCAGCGACGCCAGGTAGATGAGCTGCACAGGCGGCCGCCACTTCGGGTCCAGCGAGTCGAAGATGTCGATGTACGGCGCGGTGCGGGTCTTGTTCCAGGAGTAGGCGTGGAACCTGGCGATCGCCCGCACGACCGTCCCCGCCTGCTCCGCGTCGGCGCCCTCGATCTCGTCGACCCGTGCCATACCCCCCAGGTCCTCGAGCACGAGGGCAAGCCTGTTGCTGCGGCGCTCGTAGTCGCCGTAGTAGAGGATCGGCGAGCGAATCGGGGCGTGATGCGACAGCAGCCGGTAGTAGTCGCATTCCCGCCGGTAGAGCCGCACCCGCCTGGCGAGCTTGTCGGTATCCCGGTGCGGGGAGTGCAGCTTCACGAACACCGTGTCCGGAGCTTCGGGGCTGTCGGTGGCGTAGCGGAGGTGGCAGCGCACCGACTCCCCGACATGACCGATGCCGGCACCCACCTGCTCCAGGCGGACCTCCCTGATGGGCGGGGCGTCCACCCTCCCGCCGGCCGCCAGCGCCTGCTGCAGCCAGGCCGCCGAGATCTCGTCACTCCGGGCGGGAATCGGGGGCTGCAGATCCACGGCGCTTTTCTACTCCTCTCTCACTCCGGCCCGGGAAGGTGCAGGTCCGCCTCCACGTCAAGACGGATCTCCACCTCGCGGCCGACCAGTACCACATCGGGCAGGCCGGGCGCGTGGGTGTCCAGGTAGCCGGCCACGCCGAAGTGATCGCGCCGGAGACTGGCCGTCGCCTCGAAGGACATCTTCGCCACCGGCAGGTGCGGATGGCTCACCGCGCCGAGGAACCGCGTCGACAGCACCAGGGGCAAGGTCACGTCGCGCACCGTCAGCTCGCCGGCCACATCCCAGAGTTCGCCGCCGGCAGGGTGTGCCCCGCTGCCGCTGAACGTGAGCACGGGATAGCGCTCGACGTCCAAGAAGAGCGGGCCGCGGAGATGCTCGTCGGCCTTCGGATGTGTGGTGTCGATGCTCGCCGCGGCGATCCGCACGTCCGCCTTTGAGTGTTCGGGAACCTCGGCGATCGTGACCGTCCCCGAGACGTCTCGGAAGCGGCCTCGCATGGCCGTCAGCAGGTGGCGGGCAGCGAAGGCCACCGACGAATGCAGCCCGTCGATCACCCACTCTCCGGCCACCGGCACGACACGACCGTCGACCACCCGCGTGTAGCGCGCGTCCATCGCGGCGATGCTAGTGACCGGCACGCTCCCGCTCCGGTGGCGCCCCGATCCGGCGGCCGGCGCTAGCCGCCGGCGAACTCGGCCACCTCGACCGCCTCGCCGCGTTCGACCGAGGCGATGGCGGCCTGAAGTACGGCGATCACCGCCAGGCCCACCTCACCATCGGTCTCGACGGGACCCTCACCCCTGATGGCGCCGGCGAACTCGGCGACCTGCTCGGCCAGCGGGTCAGTGGCCTCCAGTGACACCTCGCTGCGCGCCATCTCGCTGCGCTGCTGGACGAACAGGCGGGACCCCTCGTTCTGGCTGGACGCCGAAGCCGCCGAGCCGAAGATGCAGAACTCCTCCGTGAACGGGTTGTAATGGGAGGTCACGAGGTTTCCGACGGCTCCGGAGGCGAACTCGAACAGCAGTCCGGTGGCGTGGTCGAGGGGCTCGCCACCCAGCACCCCGTTGCTGAAGGCACTGACCCGGCGGATCGGCCCGACCAGGTAGTGGAACGTGTCGATCATGTGGACGCCGAGCCCGGTCATGCCGCCCAGCGGGCTCTCGTGCGCCGCGGACCGCCAGGTGGCCGGGAAGCCGCGACCCACCACGAAGACCGACGTCGCCAGCAGCAGCGTGCCGAGACTCCCCTCGTCGACCATGGCGCGGATGCGACGAACCGCGGCCAACCGCCGCCGCTGGTGGCCCACCATGAGCACGGTCCCGGCGTCCGCCGCGGCGCTCACGGCGCTCCGCCCGTCGGCGACACTCAGGGTGAACGGCTTGTCCACCAGGACACCCTTGCCGGCGGCCGCAACATCGCGGATCTGCTCGCCGTGCGTGCTGTGCGGGGTCGCCAGCACCACGCCCTCGATGTCGTCGGCGGAGATCAACTCCCGGAATGACGTCGCCGCCCGGCACCCCCGGGCCTCGGCGAAGGCGACCCGGGTGGACTCCGTGCGGGCATAACACGCCACCACCTCGGCTGCGCCGCTGCGGACCGCGGCATCGGCGAGTTCGCCGCCCCACCAGCCCAGGCCGACGACCCCCAGCCGGACCGGCTCGTTCGAATCGCTCATAGCAGCAGCCTTTCCTCGTACTCGACACGGGACAGGACAACAGGTTCATCGTCGGTCACGAGCACCATGTCCTCGATCCGCACCCCGCCGCCTCCCGGCACGTCCGGCACCCAGACCAGCGGCTCCACTGCGAAGACCATGCCGGGGCGGAACTCGGTGTTGGTGGCGCCCGGCATGTTCTCGCCGATGTACGGCGGCTCGTTGGCCCCCACGCCGATTCCGTGGCCGATGAACAGGCTGAACAGGTGCTCGGCCAGCCCGTGGCCGCCGATGGTGTCCACGACCGCATCGGCGGCGTCGGCCGTGGTGAACCCGGGCCGCATCCTGTCGATCCCGGCCATCAGCCCCTCATAGACGGCGGTGTAGATCTCCTGCTGGCGTCGGTTGGGGCGGCCGATGATCGTGGTGCGGCCGATGTCGGCGAAGTACCCGTTCCACATGGCGCCGATGTCGATGAAGCAGAGGTCGTGATTGCGCATCAGCTTGTCGGTGGCCAGCCGATGCGGCGGCGACATGTGCTCGCCCGAGGCGACGAAAGGAGTGATCACGTGGGCCATCTCGCCGCCGAGGTGGAAGAGCGTCTGCATGGCGTCGCCGGCCACCTCCAGCTCGCGCCGGCCCGCCCTCGTCTCATCCAAGGCTCGCTGCGTGACGGCGTCGCCGATGGCGCAAGCCTCGGCGATGATGGCGACCTCGACGTCGGTCTTGATGAGCCGGGCACGCTGCATGACCGTGTCGCCGTCGACGAGCTCGAGGTCGGGCAGGTGGCGGCGCATGGCGTCGATGAACGAGACGTTGCCGGCGTCCACACCCAGCCGCCCGCTGCCGAGACCCCGCTCCAGCAGGATCGGACGCAGGATGCTCGCCACGAACCCGTCCACGAGTTCGGCCTGCTCCATGATGGGGATGGCGTGGGCCTCGGCGATCCACGGCATGCCGGCGCGGGCCTTGTCGATCTCGCCGCCGGAGCACAACAGCACCGGATCGTCCCCCGGCAGCAGCAGGGCCCCGTTGAGCGCCATCGTCTTGCCGGCGATGAGTTGCGCTCGCAGCGAGGTGAGGTAGCGGACGTTCTCGTCCTTCCACACCATCAGGCCGTCGACGCCCGCCGCGACGGCTTCACGTTGCGCTGCGGCCACCCGCTCCCGCCGCAGCCGCGCCATGTCGTAGCGCTCCTCCCAGTCGACCGCGAACGGCCCCTTGGCGTGGCCCGATGCGGGGCCGAGGGGCTGGGTCATCGACAGGGGACCTCCGGTGGAAGATCGGGCGCGCCGGGCGGAGGTGGGAATCCCCCGCGGCGCCCGCCGCTACTGCGGGTCGGCGGAGAAGTGCGACTCCTCCATCTGGGCCTGCAGCTTGAACAGCCCGAAGGCAGGCGGGTCGGGCAGCGGGATCGCCACGGGACACGCCTCCATGCGGGCGTAGGCCGTGGGACTGCCGCGCAGGATCTGATCGTCCCACTCCGGCCAGTCCGACGGCTGGGCCCGGGCCATGAGCGGCCAGGCGTCAGCCGCGGCGTAACCGTGCAGCAGGAGTCGCCGCTGGTGGGTCGTGTGGTTCTGGGCCGAGGCGTGCAGCAGCCGGACGTGGTGCAGCGAGATGTCGCCGGGCATGATCTCCACCGGCACGACGTCGTCGGGATCGAACTCGCCGGGCCGGACCCCGCCGACGAAGCGACCGTTCTGGCTGTGGTCGTAGGCGCGACCCGTGTGCGTGCCCGGCACCACCAGCATGCAGCCGCTGGCCTCGGTGCACGGGTCGATGGCTATGCCGACCTCCAGGACCGAGTCGTTGGTGTACGGGTAGTAGCCCCAGTCCGTGTGCCACTCACCGATCCCCCCGCCGCCGGGCTGCTTGGCGTTCAGCTTCGAATGGAACCAGCGGATGTCGTGGCCGATGAGATCCTCCACGACGTCCAAGATCCCGGGATGGGCCAGCGCCTTGGCGAACGCCTCGTGGTTGGTGTGGGGGCTCTTGAGCCGACGGATGAGCGGCGGCCCGTCGGCCAGCTGCGCTGAATCATCCAACTCGATGACGTCGGAGTCCTCTGTCAGGTCCAGGGCCTGGCGGGCGAAATGGTCGGCGGCTCCCCGAATCTCGGCCATGTCCGAGGGCGTCAGCACGTCGCGCACGATCAGGTAGCCGTCGCGCTCGTACGACTCGATCTGGGCGGGGGTCAAGGTCATGATTCCTCCCGGTGTCGTCACCCCAACGATAGGCCAGCGACCACCTGCGCGGCCAGGGACCGCGGCGCCCGTCCGGGACGACCCGCCTTCGGGGTGCTCCTCAAGGCCGGATCGCCAGGATCACCCCCGACTCGAGCGAGACGGTGGCCTCGGGAGCCGCGAACACGTTGCTGACGCCCCGGCTGGAGCCCGCTTCCAGCGTCTCGCCCGCCAGAGCCCAGCGCAGACCCGTGGTGTGGACCGCGATGGCAGGTCCGCCGCTGGCAAGGAGCGTGACGAGGCCGCCCACGGGACCGTGGATCGTCTCCCGGCGGCGAACGACCCAGAGTCGTGCCGACCCCATGAGGGCGTCGACGCGCACCGAGGCCATCGCGTCGGCCCCCAGCACGGCCACATTGGCCAGGAAGTGATCCAGCCGCCCGCCGCTGCCGCCCACGACGCTGAGGCTCTCCGCACCCCGGTTGCGAGCCTCCGCCAGCGCCAGAGCCAGGTCGGTGGCGTCCTTGTCGGTCGGGTAGCGACGCTGCTCGCCGGCCGCGGCGGCCCCTGCCGGGGTCACCGAGTCGAAGTCGCCCACGACCACGTCGGGGACCAGCCCAAGACCGGCGGCGATGTCGGCCCCCGAGTCAGCGGCCACCACGAGTTGGGGGTGCGCCAATTCTCCGAGCAGCCCCGGCTCGGGCGACTCACCGCCAGTGACGACCCAGGCGTGCATGCTCAAGGCTGGCAGGCCGGTTCGGAGGGACGAGCCGGCACGGCGGCCACGGTGGTTGCGGAGCGCTGATGGCGCTGGCACACGAGGCGGCTCCGGGGCACACTGTTACTGTCCACTAACCGGGCGCTCCGAGCCAAATCGGGGGAGGGAATGAAGGCCGTACAGGTGACCGCTCCGGGCCGGTTGGCCTACACCGAGGTTGCCGAACCCGCCGGCGCGGCCGGACCCGAGGCGCTCGTGCGCGTCGAGACCGTCGGCATCTGCGGCACGGACGTGAAGATCCTCTCGGGGGGAATACCCGTGGAGTACCCGCGCGTCATGGGCCACGAGATGGTGGGCGAGGTGATCGACGGCGGGTCGACCGGCGTCGCCGCCGGGCAGCGGGTCATGATCGACCCTGCCATCTCGTGCGGCTCCTGCGCGCTGTGCCAGGAGGGTCGTACGAACCTCTGCCTGAACGGTGGCCTGCTCGGGCGCGACGCCGACGGGGTCTGGGCTGAACTGGTGACCGCCCCGGCGAACCGGCTGCTCCCGATACCCGAGCACGTCGGAACCCAGGCGGCGGCAATGATCCAGGTGGCCGGCACGTGCGTGCACGCGCAGCGAGCCGCCCCGGTCTTCCCCGGGGACACCGCCGTCGTCATCGGGCTGGGCGTGAGCGGGCTCATCTTCACCCAGTTGCTGCGGGCTTCCGGCGCGGAGGTCGTCGGCGTGACCCGCTCGGCGTTCAAGCGAGAGCTGGCGACGGAGTTCGGCGCGGTGGCGACGGCCGCCCCCGACGAAGCCGCCGCGGTGATCGCAGAGGTCACCGGCGGCCGGGGCGTGGACCTGGCCGTCGAGGCCGTCGGGACCGAGGGGACGGTCGCACTCGCCATCGAGTCGGCCCGCATCGGCGGTGAGATCCTGGTGTTCGGGACGGTGACCGGCGGCGGCACGGGTCTCCCCTACTACCAGCTGTACTTCAAGGAGCTGACCGTGCGCAACCCCCGCGCCGCCATCGCCGACGACTACGCCCGCGCCATCGACCTGGCCGCCTCGGGAGTGCTGGACCTCGAGCCGATCGTCACCGACCGGGTCGGAATGTCCGACGCCTCCCGCGCCTTCGAGCGTGTGCAGAGTCCTGATTCGCTGAAGGTGCTGATGCCCGTCGGCTGAGGCCGGCGGGACATCGACACCTGGTGGGAAGCCCCGACGTGGCACGCATCCGGATCGACCGCGAGGGAACGGGTCCGCCGCTCGTCCTGGTCCACTCGCTGCTGACCGACGCCCGCGCCTTCGATCCGGTGGCGCCGCGACTGCGGGCAAACTTCGAACTGCACCGGGTCTGGCTGCCCGGTTTCGGTACCTCCGAGCCACTGGCCGAGCCGTCTCCGAGTCTGTTCCACATCGCCGACGCGCTCGCCGAGGCGCTTGAGGCCGGCGGGATCACGGGCCGCGACCTGGCCGTGCTGGGGAACGGCTTCGGGAGCTTCGTCTGCGTGGCGCTCGCCGTCGCCCACGGTGATCTCTTCGGCCCCCTGATCGTGGCGAACGGGGGCGCCGCCTTCTCGACCGAGCGCCGCGCCGCCTTCACCACGATGAGCGATCTGGTCAGCAACTTGGGCATGGGAGCCGTCGTCGAGGTGGCGGTGCGCCGCATCTTCACCGCCGAGTACCTGGCAGCGCATCCCGAGGCCGTCGGGGAGCGTCGCGACGTGCTCCTGGAGATCGACCCGGGGTCATTCGCCGCCTCCTGTCGGGCTCTGCGCGACATGGATCTGCGCCCGCACGTGGGCGCCATCGGGAACCCGACCCTGGTGATCGCTGGCGGCGCCGATACCACGACACCGCCGGAGATGGGCGCCGAACTCGCCGCCCTCGTGCAGGGCGCCGAGTTCGCCCGAATCGACAACTGCGGCCACTGCCCACCCCTGGAGAACCCCACGGCGTTCTGCGAGGCGGTGGAGGACTTCCTGGCCAGGAAGCTGTCAGCCTGAGCTGTCAGCCTGAGGAGGGCGGGCGTCGCCGGGCGACGGACCCTGGCGCAGTGGACCGTACTGGACTTGAACCAGTGACCTCTCGCGTGTGAAGCGAGCGCTCTACCAGTCTGAGCTAACGGTCCGGGGGAAGCAGGATTCTACGACCGCACGCCCGAGGCGGCCACCCCATAGTGGTGGGCGACGATTTCGGGATAGCTGCGACTGAAGTAGTTCCAGAGTTGCTCGCCGTACGTGCCGGGCCGGTAGTCGCTCGCCATGTCACCGACGCCGGCGTCGAGTTCGTCCTTGGGAGCCATGAAACCGGCGGCTGAGTGATGGGTGCTGGCAGCCACCGCTCGCGCGAAGCGGGCGTCGAGCGGTAACGGATCCAACGGTGCCCCCAGCGATGGACCGCAGAAGTACCCGCTTGAGTAGCGCTCCTCCGACGAGATGACGCGGTGCGGCGTGGCGACGAGATAGTTGCCGGTCATCGCCTGCAGGCTCTCGCCGAGGTTGACGACGAGGGAGCCGGGTACCAGGGGCACGTCGATCCAGTCCCCCGCGGGGTTCTGCACCTGCAGCCCCGGTACCCCGCCGGTCGCGAGGATCGTCAGGAAGCCCGTGTCGTGATGGGCGTTGACCCCCGCCGCCCCCGGCGGCGTGGCCGGATAGTGGATGAACTTCGTGAGCGACATCGGCTCGTCGCCAATGAAACGATCGAGGTGGGAAGCGGGCAGGCCGAGCCCGTGCCAAAGCGCGCCGAGCAGCCGGACGGCCAGAGTGGCCAGGGCGTCCGACCACCGGTTGCTGAGTGCCTCGTGCCCGGCCAGGACCCCCTCCGGCAGCCACTGGTTCGGACCGAGAAGCCGCAGGAAGCCGGGCTCCACACCGGCGCCGCGGGCGGGCCACTCCGTCCAGCAGTCGATCTGCTCGCGAATGTCGGGGCGGTTGTTGGTGTACTCGGTCCCGACCGGTTCCCAGCCCCTGAAGTGCCGCGACGCCTGCTTGTCGATCAGCCGCTTGGCGTCGTCGGGGAGACTGAAGAAGCGACGCATCATGTCGAAGACATCGTTGTGCAGGCGGTCGTCGATGCCGTGATTGACCACCAGGAAGAACCCGACCTCGTGGCAGGCCGTACACAACTCGCCGGCAAGCCCAGCGGGCGGGGAACCCCCGCCGGCAAGGGGCGCCACATCGATGACCGGGATGCTCTCGAACACCGCAGTTGTCACGCTCGGATTCTAGGGAGCGCGGAGAGGGCCGTCGCCAGTGGAATCTCCCGCCTCCAACAGGGCCCCGGCGAAAACTTCGAGCCCGGCGACACGGCTGCCCTTGACGAGCACTGCGTCCCCCGGACCCAGTGACCCGAGCGCTGCCACAGCGGCTTTGACATCGGGTACCGCCGCAGTGCCGTACGCGGCTTCGGCCACCGCCAGCACCTCGACACCCAGCTCGGCGGCGAGGGCGCCCACGGCGGCGTGCTCGGCTGCATGCGAGGCCCCCAACTCGGCCATGACACCGAGCACGGCGACACGGCGACGCGCCGGAGCGGCGGCCAGAGCACGCAGCGCCGCCGCCATCGACGACGGGTTGGCGTTGTAGGCGTCGTTGATGACGAGCGCGCCGGATGGGGCCGTCGCGACCGCCATCCGCCACGGGGACAGTCCCGCCCGGCCGAGACCCTCCGCCACGATCTCGATGCCGCTGCCCACCACCAGCGCCGCAGCGGCCGCACCGAGGGCGTTGTGCGCCGTGTGCAAGCCGGCCGCCCGCATCCGCACCTGAGCCTGCCCCCACGGCGTCACCAGGACGAACGACGGGCGCAGACCCTCGTCGAGCATGACGTTGGCGGCTCTCACATCTCCCACGTCGAACCCGTAGGTGACGACCCGGGCATCAGTCAGCGTTGCCATGGCTGCGACGCGCCTGTCCTCGGCATTCAGCACAGCCGTCCCCGATGGCGGAAGCGCAGAGATCAGGGCCCCCTTCTCGCGCGCAACGCCTTCGACGGTTCCCAAAGCGGCGGTATGTGCAGCGGCGACGGCGGTCACCACGGCGACGTCGGGGCGCGCCAGTGCCGCCAGATCCGCGATCTCACCGGGCGCGTTGGTGCCGATCTCCACCACGACCGCCCGTTCGGTCCCCGTCGCACCGAGCAACGTCAGCGGCACACCGATGGCGTTGTTGAACGAGGCGGGGCTGGCATGCACCCGGCCCGCGCCGCGCAATATCGCGGCGAGGAGATCCTTGGTGGATGTCTTGCCGACCGAGCCGGTGATTCCGATCACGCTGGCGGAGAGACGGCCTCGCGCCGCGGCGCCGAGTTGGCGGAGAGCGACATGGGTGTCCGCCACGGCCACGACCGGCACCGCCGGAGATCCCAGATCGCCCAATCGGTCGCGGCGCGCCAGGCAGGCGGACGCCCCTGCCTCGGCAGCAGCCGGGATGAAGTCGTGGCCGTCGCGCTCGGCAACCAGCGGAACGAACAACTCCCCTGCCGCCAGGCGCCGGGAGTCGACCGAGACCCCGGTGATGTCCACGTCGGCGCCGATCAGCTCCCCGCCGACGATGCCCGCCACCTCCGAAAGCGCGAGTCTCATGCCGCCAGCCTCCCTGCATCGCGGACGGCGACCCAGGTCGTCGAGAGCGCACCGGCCGTCACGGGCTCGGAACGGATCCTGGTGGGCGGGACTTCTCTTGTGTGCGGCAGGGCTTCACACCTCGCTGGACGGCGGACCGGAACGGGTGCCTCGGGCGACCGGGCACCACCGGTAGCGTGGCGCACGTGACCGAGCGCATCCGGCTGGTCGTACTGTACGGCGGCCGGTCGGCCGAACACGAGGTCTCCCGGACCTCGGGCCGCTACGTGGCCGAGTGCGCCCGCGCCGGCGGGCTGGTTGTGGATCTGGTCGGCATCACCCGCGACGGTCGCTGGGTGCGGCCGCCGGCCCGGCTGCCGGATCGGGGCGCCACGGGCGAAGCCCTGCCCACCCTCGGCGACGATCTCCCGACGGTGTCGGCGGACGAGGCCCTCGAACGGCGATCCGGGGAGTCACTGGTCGTCTTCCCGGTCCTGCATGGCCCCTTCGGCGAGGACGGCACCGTACAGGGTCTCTGCGAGATGGCCGGCGTGCCCTACGTGGGGCCCGGCGTGCTGTCCAGCGCTGTGTGCATGGACAAGCCCGTATCCAAGCGCCTGCTGCAGGCGGCGGGACTGTCCGTGGCGCGCCATATCGCACTTCGTGCCGGCGAGGTGACCGCCGAGACCCCGGGCGCGCTGCTCGCCGAGCTGGGCAGCCCGGTCTTCGTGAAGCCGGCCAATCTGGGGTCCTCGATCGGCATCTCCAAGGCCGCCGACGTGACGCAGGTCGCCGAGGCCCTGGCCCTGGCCTCCGGCTACGACGATCGGCTGATCGTCGAGGAGTTCGTGCCCGGGCGGGAACTCGAGGTGTCGGTGCTGGGCAACGAGGAGTTGCGGGCATCGCTGCCGGGCGAGATCGTGCCCGGCGGCGAGTTCTACGACTACGACGACAAGTACCTGAACGACACAGCCGAGTTGCATGCCCCGGCGGACCTGCCCGATGAGGTCAGCGAGGAGGTGCAGAACCTCGCGGTGGCAGCCGCCCGGGCGCTGGGTGTGGAGGGCCTCGGGAGGGTGGACTTCCTCTACGACGAGGCCGCGTCGCCCAACCGGCGCCTGATCGTCAGCGAGATCAACACCATGCCCGGCTTCACCCCCATCTCCATGTACCCCCGCCTGTGGGCCGTCTCCGGCCTCGACGGCCCGGCCCTCATCGCCGAGTTGGTCCGCTTAGCCCTCGATCGCGACCGCCGCCGGGCCACCTTCGCGGGTCGAGGACGCATGACGCTCGAAGATGTTCTCAGCCGAGAGCAACACGCCGAGTACACGCGGTCGCTCTGCGACGATCCAGACCTCACAACGTCGTAACGCAAGCGGATCCTTACGCGACCACGCCGAGGGCGGGGGACACCCGGGGGCGAAGTCGGGATCGACTACGCAGGCGCAAGCCTGACCGCCACCGGCGGCGCCCGCCCGGATCTCGGAGGACTCAGCCCACCAAGGCTGAGCGGAGGAAGCGGAGCAGCTCTCGGCGGCGGATGACGGTGTCGCGGAGGGTGGGCTCGACGCCGACGGCGCGCAGCACCTCCACCTCGGTGGCCACACCCATGACCGTCGAGTAGGTGGACACCAGCAGCAGGCGCGGATCGCAGCGGCGGATCCGGCCGGACTCCATGCCGGCCTCGAGGTAGGCGCGGGCACGTTCCACCAGCGGCTCGAACCCGTCGCGCACGCGGTCCATCCACGGTGGGCCCAGCCGCGTGACCTCGCGCAGGAGCCCGAGCATCTCCGGCCGGCGCACCGCGAAGCGGAACACCGCTCGCACGATGGCCTCGACGCCGGCCCAGACGTCGGGAGACTCGGCCTCCCCGCCAGCGGCCGGGGGCCCCGCCTCGGTGGCCGCCAGAAGCGCCGCGGTCAGGTCGGCCACGGTCCTGTCGATCACAGCCTCCATGAGGGCGTCCTTGGACCCGAAGTAGTACAGGACGGTCTGCTTGCGGATCCCGCTGTCGCGGGCGATGGAGTCCAGCGACGAGGCGTCGTAGCCGCGACCACCGAAGGACGCCAGCGCCGCTTCGAGGATCCGGTCACGCGTGTCCATCGAGAGCAGCCTAGTTGCGCCCGCCATTCTCTACCATCTGGTAGAGCCCGCTCCGGCGGGCGGGGAATCTATCCGCCCTACCATGTGGTAGACGCCTCTACCACATGGTAGAAAGAGGGGGATGATTCCCGAGGCGCTGGCCGGCAAACGCATCGCCCTCACCGGCGCTACCGGGTTCCTGGGCACGGCGCTCGTCGAAAAGCTGCTGCGCTCGGTTCCGGAGTGCGAACTGGTTCTGCTGGTGCGGCCCGGGCGTCGAGGACCCGACGAGCGGATCCGCCGCGAGGTCCTCCGCAACGACGCCTTCGACCGCCTGCGCGCCGCGCTCGGCAACGACGGCTTCGGGGCCGAGGCCGCCCAGCGCATCCAGGCCATCTCCGCCGACGTCAGCCTCGACGGCCTCGGGATCGACGCCGAGGGTCGGGACCTCCTGGCCTCCTGCGACATCGTCATCCACGCCGCTGCGGCCGTCGCCTTCGACAACCCCTTCGATCTCGCCGTCGAGACGAACCTGCTGGGGCCGATCCGGCTGGTGGGGTTGCTGGCCGACATCGGCGTTTCACCGCACCTGATCTCAGTCTCCACGGCGTACGTCGCCGGCAACCGCCGGGGATTCGCCCCGGAGGAACTGCTCTCCGAGAGCCACTTCGCGGTCGCCGTGGACTGGCGAGCGGAGGCCGCCTCGGCGCGCCGAAGTCGCGACGCCATCGAGGACGAGAGCCGTACACCCGAGCGTCTCGAAGAGTTCTCCGGGGAGGCCGACGCCGAACTCGGTGCCGCCGGCACCGCCGCCCTGAGCGCCAAACGCGAGCAGATCCGCCAGCGCTGGGTGCGGACACGCCTGGTGGAGGTGGGTCGGGCCCGCTCGGCCTCGTTGGGGTTCCCGGACGCCTACGGCCTCACCAAGGCACTCGCCGAGGCCGCGGTCGTCGAGACACGCGGCGCCATCCCGCTCACGATCGTGCGTCCGTCCATCATCGAGTCGGCTCTGGTCGAGCCGTTCCCCGGGTGGATCCGGGGATTCCGCATGGCCGAGCCGATCATCATCTCCTATGCCCGCGGTTTGCTGCAGGACTTCCCCGGCACCCCCGAGGGAACCCTCGACGTGATCCCGGTGGACATGGTGGCCGCCGCCGTGTGCGCGGTGGCCGCCGACGGTCCGGCAGCCGACGGGCTGCCCAAGGTCGTGCAGGTGGCCTCGAGCGAAGTGAACCCGTTCCGGTTCGAGGATCTGCACGACTGGTCGCACGCCTGGTTCTGCGAGAACCCGATCTACGACGAGCGCAACCAGCCGATCGCTCCGCCCCGCTGGTCATACCCCAGCCGCAAGCGGGTGCAGAACAGCCTGGAGCGGGCCAAGCGCGCTCTGGAGGCGGGCGAGAAGGTCCTCAGCGCGCTGCCGATCCGGGGCGAGAAGGCGGGCATCGCGGCCGATTTCGCCGAGAAGCGCGCCCTGGTGGAGCGAGCGCTCAGCTACGTCGATCTCTACAGCAGTTACGTAGAGTGCCAGGCCACCTTCGGTATCGGCGAGCTGCTGGCACTGCACGAGTCGCTGACCCCGGATGATCGTGAGCAATTCATCTTCGACCCGCGCCGGATCGACTGGCGGCGATACCTCACCGAGATCCACCTGCCGTCGGTGATCGCCCAGGGACGCCTCAAGACGGCCCCGGCGGTCCGGGCAGGCATCGACCGCGACACCCGCCGGCGCCAGCAGGTGCTCTCGCCGCAGCGACACATGGCCGCCTTCGACTTGGAGAACACCCTGGTGGCGTCGAACGTGGTGGCGTCGTGGGGCTGGCTGGCCACCAAGCGGATGCCTGCCACCGAGCGGGCCCGGCTCGTCGCTCGCACCCTGGCCGAGGCGCCGAAGCTGCTGGACCTCGACCGCCACGACCGCAGCGACTTCCTGCGCTACTTCTACCGCCGCTTCGCTGGGGCGCCGGTGGACCAGGTGGCCGACGACAGCTTCGAGATGTTCAGCGACCTGCTGCTGCGCCAGTCGTTCCCCGCCGCCATCCGCCGGGTGCGACACCACCGGGCCCTCGGCCATCGCACCGTGCTGATCACCGGGGCGCTGGACTTCGTGATCGCACCCTTCGCGCCGCTGTTCGACGACATCGTCTGCGCCTCGCTGACCCGCACCCGCAGCGGCACCGCCTACACCGGCCAGCTCGCCACGGTGCCGCCGACCGGGGAGAGCCGGGCGGAGGCGCTGCTGAAGTACGCCGCACGCGAGGGGATCTCGCTGGCCGAGTCGGTGGCCTACGCCGACTCCACCAGCGACCTGCCCATGCTGGAAGCCGTGGGGTTCCCGGTGGCGGTCAACCCCGAGACCAAGCTGGCGACCCTCGCCCGGCGCCGCGGCTGGCTCATCGAGAACTTCAAGCAGGCCCCCGGGGGTCCGCGCAAGCTGCTGCCCCTGGCCCAGCCGGTCGTGCGACGATGAGCGCCCGATGAGTCCCCGCACCGCCTCCCCCACCCCCCGGCCCGGGTTCGTGCTGGAGGTGGAGCGGTCGACACCGCCGATCCTGTTCCACCACGGCGAGGGATTCCGCCTCGAGCGGCTGCCGGCGGGCCGCTCCCGGGTCGTCTACCCACCCAGCCCGCTGGAGGGTCTCCCCGATCCCGCAGGCGCCATCCGCCACGCCCTCGAGCACCCCATCGACAGCGAGCCGCTGCCGGCGCTGCTGCGGCCGGGCATGAAACTCACCATCGCCTTCGACGACATCTCGTTGCCGCTGCCCCCGATGCAGCGGCCCGACGTGCGCCAGCAGGTCATCGAAACCGTCCTGGACATGGCCGCCGCGGCCGGCGTCGACGACGTGCACCTCATCGCCGCCCTGGCACTGCACCGGCGCATGACCGAAGCCGAGTTGCGCCACGCCGTCGGCGACCGCGTGTACGAGGCCTTCGCCCCGTCGCGCCGCCTCTACAACCACGACGCCGAGGACCCCAACGGCATGGTGGTCCTCGGTGTGACCGACCACGGTGAGGAGGTGCAGATCAGCCGGCGCGCCGCCGAGAGCGATCTCGTCGTGTACGTGAACATCAACATCGTCGCCATGGACGGCGGCTGGAAGAGCACCGCAACCGGGCTTTCGGGGTACCAGGGTTTGCGCCACCACCACAACGTGGCCACGATGTTGAAGTCCCGATCGTTCATGGACCAGCGCAGTTCCGAGTTGCACCACTCCAACTGGCGCCAGGGCGCCGTGCTGCGGGACTCCGGTCCGCGGATATTTCAGATCGAGACCACGATCAACAACAACAGCTTCGGCACCAGCGGATCGCTCTCCATGCTGCAGAAGCGCGAATGGGAGTGGACCGCGCGGGATCGGGCGACGTTCCTGGCCATGCAGGGCGGGCTGCAGGTCATGTCGCCGGCCGCCCGGCGGCGCGCCTTCCAGTCCTGGCGGGCGCCCTACGCCATCACCTCGGTACAGGCCGGCGAGGTGGAGGCCGTCCACAAGGTCACCACCGAGAACGTCTACCGCCAGCAGCTCGTGGCCGTCGAGGGCCAGACCGACGTGCTGACGATGGGCCTGCCCTACATCTGCCCCTACAACGTCAACTCCATCATGAACCCGATCCTGGTCATGTGCCTGGGGTTGGGCTACTTCTTCAACCTCTACCGGGGCCGGCCGCTGGTGCGTCCCGGCGGGGTGGTGATCATGACCCACCCCACGCCGTGGGAGTTCCACCCGGTGCACCACCCCAGCTACATCGACTTCTTCGAGCAGGTGCTGGCCGACACCACCGACCCCGTCGAGATCGAGGCCCGCTACGAGCTGCAGTACGCCACCGACGAGTGGTACCGGCACCTCTACCGCACCTCCTACGCCTACCACGGCGTGCACCCCTTCTACATGTGGTACTGGGGGGCACACGCGCTGAGTTACCTGGGGCGGGTCATCGTCGTGGGCGGCGACCGGGCGGCGGTGCGACGCATGGGTTTCGCCCCGGCCTCCAGCCTCAGCGATGCCTTCGAGATCGCCAGCGACACCGTCGGCAGCCGGCCCTCGGTCACGCACCTGCACCTGCCCCCCTTTGTCATGGCGGACGTCTCGTGATGGCGGACATGCCGTGAGGCGCAACCCCACCGGCGGCCTGATGCGGGGCCTGGACTTCCCGTGGCGCCCCCCGACCGTGCCGCTGTCGGCGCCGCCGGAGCACGTCCCGGCCGCGCTGGGCGCCGACTTCGACACCGACTGGGCGCGCCGCTGGCCGGCCCGCATGGTGCGCGCCTCGATCATCGAGTTGCTGTGGCGGCCGGTGGTGGCAGCGGCCGCCCAACCCTCCCGGCTGGGGCTGGATCGCCTGGAGGCCCTCGACGGCGAGCCGGTCATCTTCGCCGCCAACCACCACAGCCACCTCGACACCCCGCTGCTGATGACGTCGATCCCCGAGCCGTGGCGCCACACCCTGATCGTGGCGGCGGCGGCGGACTACTTCTTCCCGACCCGCCCCAAGGGGTTCGCCTCGGCGCTGTTCATGGGCGCCGTGCCGGTGGAGCGGGCCCGGGTGGGCCGCGACTCCGCCCAGGAGGTTGCCGGGCTGGTGCGCCGCGGCTGGAGCCTGCTGCTGTACCCCGAAGGGGGGCGGAGCACCGACGGCTGGGGCCAGCCGTTCCGGGGCGGCGCCGCCTACCTGGCGCACCGCTGCGACGTGCCGGTCGTGCCCGTGTACCTGGCCGGCACCCGCAAGATCCTCCCCAAGGGCCGCCTGGTCCCCGCCCCGGGTCGGACCCTGGTGGTCTTCGGGGACCCGGTGCGCCCCGACCCCAGCGAACGCATCCGCACCCTCGGGACGCGCATCGAAGCCGCCGTGGCCGCCCTCGCCGACGAGGTCACCACGGACTGGTGGAAGGCACGTCGCCGGGCGCACACCGGCACCACCCCGTCACTCACCGGGCCCGACGCGGCTTCGTGGCGGCGCGCCTGGGCGCTGTCGCACCGCAGCAGGCCGCGCCGGCGGCGCTGGCCCCGCTGAGCGCCCCGGCCGTTCGCCGCCACCACCGGTCGCTGCGCCGGATGCAGACCTCCATCGGGGTCGTCATTCCGGCGAACGCCGGAATCCAGGATCAACGACCACCGGATGCATCTGGATCCCGGCCTACGCCGGGATGACAATCGGTGGGGCCGGGCCCCGGGCCCGGTAGAAACGAGGCCAGCCCCAGCCCCGCGAGGTACACCATGGCCGTCCATGCCAGCACCCCCATCTCCCTGATCGAAGCCGCCCATGGTCGCCTGGCCGCGGCGGTCTCGGACGCCCGTACCGTCACTGACCGCCCGCTGACGGCGGCGGAGAAGATCCTCGTCGGCCACCTCGACGACCCGTCGGGCTACCTGCCCGAGCGGGGGCGCAGCTACGTCGACTTCCGCCCCGACCGGGTGGCGATGCAGGACGCCACGGCTCAGATGGCCTGGCTCCAGTTCATGACCGCCGGGCTCGAGGAGGTTGCGGTGCCGACGACGGTGCACTGCGACCACCTCATCCAGGCCAAGGTGGACGCCCGGCGCGACCTGCTGGCGGCGCTGGAGAACCACGACGAGGTCTACGATTTCCTGGAGTCGGTGAGCGCCCGCTACGGGGCCGGTTTCTGGAAGCCGGGCTCGGGCATCATCCATCAGGTCGTGCTGGAGAACTACGCCTTCCCCGGCGGGATGATGATCGGCACCGACAGCCACACCCCCAACGCCGGGGGGCTGGGCATGGTGGCGGTGGGCGTGGGCGGCGCCGACGCCGTGGACGTCATGACCGGCTTCCCGTGGAACGTGCGGTGGCCGAAGTTCATCGGCGTGCGCCTCACCGGGCGCCTCTCGGGCTGGTCGGCGCCCAAGGACGTCATCCTGAAAGTGGCGGACCTGCTGACCGTCGCCGGCGGCACCGGCGCCATCGTGGAGTACTTCGGCCCAGGCGCCGAGACGATCTCGGCCACCGGCAAGGCCACCATCTGCAACATGGGCGCCGAGATCGGCGCCACCACCTCGCTGTTCGCCTACGACGAGTCGATGGCCCGCTTCCTGAAAGCCACCGGCCGCGAGCAGGTGGCCGCGGCGGCCGACGCCGTCGCCGAACACCTCCGACCCGACGACGGGGTGCTCGCCGACCCCGAGGGCTGCTACGACTCGGTGATCGAGATCGACCTGTCAACCCTGGCGCCGCACATCAACGGGCCGCACTCGCCCGACCGGGCCCGCCCGGTGTCGGACTTGGGCACCGAGGCGGCCGCTGAGGGCTGGCCCATGGAGATCTCCGCCGCGCTGGTGGGCTCGTGCACCAACTCCTCCTACGAGGACATCACGCGCGCCGCCAGCATCGTCTCCGGGGCGGTGGCAAAGGGCTTGAAGGTGCGGGCGCCGCTGCTGGTCACACCGGGGTCGGAACAGATCCGCGCCACCATCGCCCGCGACGGGTTGCTCGGCATCTTCGAGGACGCGGGGGCCACGGTACTGGCCAACGCCTGCGGGCCGTGCATCGGCCAGTGGTCGCGCAGCGACGTGGCCGAGGGCGACACCAACGTGATCGTGAACAGCTACAACCGCAACTTCCCCAAGCGCAACGACGGCCTGGCCTCCACGCTGGCCTTCGTCACCTCGCCGGAGGTGGTGGTGGCCCTGGCTCTCGCCGGCCGGGTGGACTTCGACCCGCTCACCGACACGCTCACCAACGACGCCGGCGAGGAGGTGCGCCTGCTCGAGCCGATCGGCACCGAGTTGCCGCCCGACGGCTTCGATCCCGGCGAGGCGGGGTTCGTGGCCCCGCCGCTGGAGTCGGAACGTGCCGCCATCGAGGTGCGGATCTCGCCGACCAGCAGGCGCCTGCAGGAACTGCAGCCGTTCGCCGCCTGGGACGGGCGGGACTACGAGGACCTGGCGGTGCTGGTGAAGGCGGCCGGCAAGTGCACCACCGACCACATCTCCGCCGCCGGGCCGTGGCTGCGCTATCGCGGGCACCTCGAGAACATCAGCGGCAACCTCTTCGCCGGTGCGGTCAACGCCTTCGGCGGGGCGGTCGGCGAGGGCAAGGACCAGACCGACGGCCAGGTCCGCCCCTACCCCGAGATCGCCGAGCGCTACCACACCGCCGGCTGGTCGTGGGTCGCCGTGGGCGACGCCAACTACGGCGAGGGCTCCTCCCGGGAGCACGCCGCCATGGAACCCCGCTTCCGGGGCTGTGTGGCCGTCATTACCCGCTCCTTCGCCCGCATCGCCGAGACCAACCTCAAGAAGCAGGGCGTGCTGGCGCTCACGTTCGCCGACCCCGCCGACTACGACCGCATCGGCGAGGACGACCGCATCGCCATCCGGGGACTCGCCGACCTGGCGCCGGGACAGCCGGTGCGGGTGGAGGTGTCGCACCCCGACGGCTCGACGGATGCGTTCGACACCACCCACACGATGTCGGCAGACCAGATCGACTGGTTCCGGGCCGGCAGCGCCCTCAACGTCATCCGCACCCGGCTCTGAGCACGGCCCGGCTGGGCGCCACCAGCGGCGAGCGCTCGGGAGAGCACGTTGTATTGCGATTTGTAATACACTGACACCCGTGGGAGTAGCCATCTCCGTCCGGCTGGACGACGAGTCGCATCGGGCCCTGATGCAACTCGAAGCCACAGGAATGACCCGCTCGGAAGCAATCCGCAGTTCCGTCGTGGCGGCGGCGGCACGCCTCGCTGAACACCGAGCGCTGGCGGCGGAGGCTGCCGCCCTCGAGGCCGACGAACTGGACCGCCGCGAGATGCGCGAGGTGGCGGCGATGATGGAGGACCTTCGTGCGCCGTGGTGAGGTACGCCCGCTCCGTCTCTCCAAGGGCACCGGGCACGAACAGCAGGGGCGGCGCTTCGGTGTCGTCGTCCAAACCGACGCCCTGCTCCCCCGCTCCACGGTCCTCGTGGCACCTACGTCGCGCAGCGCCAGACCGGCCTCGTTCCGGCCCGAGGTCTCGATCGGTGGTACGGCGACGCGGGCGCTCGTGGAACAGTTGGGCGCCGTCGACGCCAGCCGGCTGGGAGACACGGTCGGCCAACTCAGCGCCGCCGAGCAGTGGGCGGTCGACGCCGCGCTGCTGACGGTGCTGGAACTTCGCTGATCCTGGAGTTGAGCAAGTCGAGCGGGTGCCCCGTGGCGTTCACATCGCAATGGGGCAAGCCACCTCGAGATCCCCAGTTCCGCGGCGGCGCTAGGGCTGGGTTTCGGCGGGGAGGGGGTGGCGGAACAGGGCGGCGGCGTTGCGGTGGCAGATGTCGGCGATGACGTCCGCTGGCAGGTGGCCGATCATCTCCTCCAGGGCGTCCTGGCAGCCGGGCCAGGTGCTGTCGGCGTGGGGGTAGTCCACCTCCATCATGACGTGGCTGCGGTTGAGCGCCACGACCGCGTCGATGCTCGAAGGGTCGCTGATGGTGCAGTACCAGACGTTGCGCAGCAGCAACTCGTGGGGACCGGTGGCGCCTTCGGGCCAGTCCTGGCGGCCGTGGCCGGAGACCTCGATCTGGTGGCGCATGCGGTCGTACATGGTGGGTACCCAGCCGCAGCCGCCCTCGGACAGGGCGATGCGGATGTTGGGGAAGCGCAGACCGATGCCCGACCAGACCCACTCTGCGGCCGCCACGTAGGCGTGCATCTGGAACAGCGTGGCCCGCACGGCCAGGTGCGGGCCGGCCTCGTCCTGGGGCATCCAGTGTCCTGAGGAGCCGGTGTGCAGGCAGATGACCGTCTCGGTCTCCTCGCACGCCGCCAGCAGGGGATCCCACCAGCGGTCGTGGATGGACGGCAGGTCCATGTGGGCGGGGTTCTCGGGCAGGGTCACCGCGGTGAAACCCCGCTCGGCGTTGCGGCGGATCTCGGCGGCGGCGAGGTGCGGGTCACGCAGCCAGGTGATGCCCATGGGGATGATGCGCTCGGGGTAGGAGCCCCACCATTCCTCGTGGATCCAGTCGTTGAAGGCCCGGGTCACCGCCAGGCCCAGGTCGGGGTCGGAACACCTGGAGTACACCGATCCGCAGAAGCCGGTTATGACCGACGGGAAGCAGACCGACGCCCAGATCCCGCCAAGGTCCATGTCCTTGATGCGCTGGTGGATGTCCCAGGAGCCGCGCCGCATGTCGCTGAACCGCGCCGGCTCGAAGATGACGTCGTCGCGGTCGGCCCGCCCCACCTGGGCGTTGAGACCGAGCTGCTCGTAGACCTCGCCGTCGAATACCCACGCCTGCGTGCCGTCTCCCTGCTCGATGACCCGCGGCGCCAGATCCTGGTAGCGGCGCGGCAGGCGCCCCTCGAACAGCCACGGCGGCTCCACGAGGTGGTCGTCCACGGAGATGAGCGTGTAGCGGACCCGCTGCGCCGGCGGATCCGGCAGCAGCATCGGGCTCGGCGCCTCGTCGAGGTCGACGACGCTCACCGTTCGGTGCCTCGCGGCGACCCGAGAGCGGCCACCGTCGCGTGCTCGAAGTTCATGCGCGGCACTCTAACGGCCCCAGGTGGGCCGGCCGAATGAGCATCGCAGCGCGTCATGGCCGGGGGCCGGACCGCCGCACCACGGGTTCCGGCCTCCGCCGGAACGACGAGTGATGGTGCCGCGGAGCGGCCGGGAACTCAGGGTCGGGCGATGAACTCCTCCAGCGCTTCGCGCTTCGCGGTCAGCGTGGCCACCACGTCGGCGTCGACGTCGGCCACGATGATCTCGCCCACCTCATCGGCCACCGAGGCGAACAAGCCCTGGCGGCGCATGCTGGCCGTCTGGTTGCGGTTGTCGTCGGTGGGTGTGAGGTAGTGCACCGAGGTGACCTCGTAGCGGAGCATCAGAAACAGGTGCACCAGGGTCATGAGCCGCTTGCGTCGCATCGCCGGCTCCAGCGTGTTCTGGTCGCGCACCGAAAGGATCGGCCTGTCTCGGCGGTCGCGCAGCACCGCGAAGACGATGTTGGCGAGCGGCCGGCCCGCGCCGTTGCCGTTGCCGGGCTGCCCGCCCCCGCTGGCGACGGTCAGCTCCAGGATCTCCGAGCCGGCCTTCCAGGGCCGTAGCCGCACCCGCGGCCGCACCCGCAGCCCGTGATGGCCGGCCCACTGCTCCAGCCACTCCTCCAATGTCCCGGTGGGAACCTCGGTCTGCGCCAGGTGCTGAAACTGCGTCGAGCCCTTGCCCATGGCCCGGGTGGTGGCGGTGCGCCCCGAGCAGGCCATGAGCGCGGCGTCGGCCCGAGGACCGCCGACCAGCGTCTGCGGGGTGCGGTAGGGCGAGTCCACCAGGCGCAGGCGACGCTGCAACTTGGCGAGCGCCAGCATGCCCTCCTCGTTCAGGGAGGCGGCGAACTCCTCGCCGGCCATGCCGTCGATCTGGTGACCGCCGTAGGTGATGAAGTTGAACACGTAACCCAGCTCGCCGAGCCTCCTCGGGAACTCCCGCATTTCGGTGTCGCTCATGCCGGTGGTGTCCCAGTTGAACGACGGCGACAGGTTGTAGGCCAGCATCTTGTCGGGATAGGCGGCGTGAACGGCCTCGGCGAACTCCCGGGCGTCGCCCAGGTGGGCCGTCTTGGTCTCCATCCACAGCACGTCGGCGAACGGCGCGACGGCCAGTGACTTGGCGATGGCATAGGAGATGCCGCCCTGCACCTGGAAATAGCCCTCGGGGGTGCGGGCCCCCTCGGCGTCCCAGTAGACGTCGATGCCGAGTTCGGCGGCCCGCTCCCGGGCGCATTCCAGGCTGCTGTTGCGGGCGAAGTGCAGCCACTCACCGACTCCGATGCCCACGTCGACGCCTTCGGCGGACCGGGAGGCGATGTGCTCGGCCACGGCGTCGGCGTAGGTGCAGAGCCCCGCGGCGGCCTGCCAGGCCTCCACGAAGGCGTCAGTGACCTCCTCGGCAACGCGCCCGGGTGCGGTCGGGTTTGCCGCCAGCGCCGCGGCGATGGCGGCGGCCACGCCGCTGGCCTCCAGCCAGGCGTCGGCCTGGGTGTACTTCGCCTCCGGCAGGGCGTACAGCAGATGACCGTTGGCGCCCTCGATGCCGGCCTCGGTGAGGCGCCGCAGCACCGCCAGGTAGGCCGCCTTGTAGGGCGGCAGGTTGCGTCGAGTGACACCCAGCACGAAGGGCTGGTCACGCTCATCGGCGCCGCTGTCCAGCAGGGTGGCGGACTCGGCGTCGGTGCGCGCCACGATGATGCCCTCAACCCCCATCACGTCGAGCTGGAATCGGGCCGCGTTCAGACGCTTGATCTGCTCGTCGCATCCCACGAGCACCTTGCCGCCCTGGTGACCGCACTTCTTCTGGCCCGGGCGCTGGTCTTCGATGTGGTAGCCGGGCACGCCGACCTCCACGAAACGCCGGATGAGGTTGCGGACGTGCGGATCGCCCCCGTGGCCGGTGTCGGCGTCGGCGATGATGAACGGCGAGTAGTCCACCTCGGGTGTCTCGGCCCTCTCTGTTGCGCTCATCCGCGACCTGGCGAAGCTCTGATTCCGGTCGGCGGCCAGCAGGGCGCGCACGATCCCGGCAGCCTCGTCGGGAACCGAGCTGAGGGGGTACCCGGCAAGGTCGGGACCGGGGTCCTCGTGCAACGAACCCTTGGCCGACGTGGCCCAGCCGCCCAGGTAGATGCCCTCGATGCCGGCCCGCTTCATGGCGACGGCCTGACCGGGCGAGTAGGGCCCGAAGGTGGTGATGCTGCGGCGCTCGGAGAAGAGTCGCCGTAGCAGGGCACCGAACCGCTCGGCGGCCACGCGTGCAACGGTGTGATCCTGGCCGATGGCGCCCCGCTGCTGGACCACCTGGCGCGCCGAATACAGGCGCCGCAGCCCGGCGAAACGGGGCGACACCATCCAGTTGCGGGTGGCCTCCACCTCGGCGTCGAACTGCTGCTGCGCGCGATCCGGGGCGTCCGGGTCGGCGACTCCCGGATCCTGCTGGATGACGTTCTCCTCCGGGGCGGGCCCCCCGATCGTCTCTGGCGACAGGACACTCACTGGTCGGCACCTCCTCATCCGGTCTCCGCGATCGTGGCTTCGCGGGACAGCGACTTCGTGACCCCGCACCTTATGAGACAAGTTTCATGATTTCTGTCAAAATGCAGCATAAGATAGACTCTAAGGAGAATAACTTTCTCTATTCTTTCGATTTCTGCGAAGACAGCTCTCCATGCGGGGTTCGTTTCGCCCACCTCACTGCTCCGGGTGCAGTGGGCTCTCGCGGACCCCGGTGGAGGCACCGGCCCGCTGAACCGGCTGAAGTGCCCCCTAACGTGAGGGCATGACAGCAAACCGACACGTCACCATCGGCCGCCTGCAGGTGGCGGCCGAGCTCGATGACTTCGTCCGTGCGGAGTTGGCACCCGGCACCGGCGTCGAGCCCGACCGGTTCTGGACCGGCCTGGAGACCCTGCTGGCCGACCTGGAGCCGCAGGCCCGGGCCCTGCTGGCGGCCCGGGACGACCTGCAGGCGCAGATCGACCAGTGGCACACCGAGCGGCGCGGCCAGCCCCACGACGCCGGCGAGTACGAGGCCTTCCTGCGGTCGATCGGCTACCTGGCACCCGAACCGGAGGCCGTACGAGTGGCGACGGCGAACGTCGACCCCGAGGTCGCCCAAGTGGCGGGGCCCCAACTCGTCGTGCCGGTGGACAACGCCCGGTACGCCCTGAACGCCGCCAACGCCCGCTGGGGCAGCCTGTATGACGCCCTGTACGGCACCGATGTGATCCCCGAAGACGGCGGCGCCGGCCGCGACGGGCCGTACAACCCGGTCCGGGGTGATCGCGTGATCGCCCATGCCCGCGGTTTGCTCGATCGCCATGCCCCGCTGACAGCCGGTTCGCACAGCCAGGCCGTGGCGTATCGGGTGGCCGCCGGCTCCCTGGCGGTCGACCTGGCCGGTGGGAGCAGTTCCGGCCTGGCGGCAGGCGTCGAGCTGGCCGGCTACACCGGCAACCCCGACGACCCCGACTCAGTGCTGCTGCGCCGGAACGGCCTGGGCATCGAGATCCTCATCGACCGCGACCACCCCGTCGGCGCAATCGATCGGGCGGGCGTGGCCGACATCCACCTCGAGGCGGCACTCACCACGATCATGGACCTCGAGGACTCCGTGGCGACTGTCGATGCCGCCGACAAGGTGCCCGCGTACGGCAACTGGCTGGGACTCATGCGGGGCGACCTGGCGACCACGTTCGCCAAGGGTGGCCGGGAAATGACCCGCCGGCTGCGAGCCGACTCCGCTTACCTCGACGCCGACGGCAACCCCATGACGCTGTCGCGCCGCAGCGTGATGCTGGTGCGGAACATCGGACCGCACATCGAGACCGACATCGTGCGCCTCGACGGCGCCCCGATCGTCGAGACCCTGCTGGACGCCGCGATCACCGCCTGGTGCGCCATGCACGACCTGGCGGGCAACGGCCCACACCGCAACAGCGCCGCCGGCTCCATCTACATCGTCAAGCCGAAGATGCACGGACCCAGCGAAGTGGCCCTGGCCAGCGAGCTGTTCGGCCGCGTCGAGGACATCCTCGGCCTGGCGCGCAACACCGTGAAGATGGGGATCATGGACGAGGAGCGGCGCACGTCGCTGAACCTGGCGGCCTGCATCGCCGCCGCCTCCGAGCGGGTCATGTTCATCAACACCGGCTTCCTGGACCGCACCGGCGACGACATCCACACCGCCATGGAGGCGGGGCCGATGATCCCCAAGGCGGAGATCAAGACCGCCACCTGGCTGACCACCTACGAGGACGTCAACGTGGACGTGGGCCTGGCCGCCGGTCTCATCGGCCACGGCCAGATCGGCAAGGGCATGTGGACCCGGCCCGACGACATGGCGGCCATGCTGGCCGAGAAGACCGGCCATCCGCTCTCAGGGGCCTCCACGGCCTGGGTGCCGTCGCCGGTGGCGGCGACCCTGCACGCCCTCCACTACCTGGAGGTCGATGTGGCCGCCCGCCAGCGCACCCTCGCTGAGCGCACCCCTGCCCGGGCGCTGGACATGCTGCAGTTCGCCACGCTTCCGCCCGGGCGGGAGTTGACGCCCGCGGAGCTGGCAAGCGAGTTGGAGAACAACGCGCAGGGCATCCTGGGCTACGTCAGCCGCTGGGTGAGCCAGGGGGTGGGCTGCTCGAAGGTGCCCGACATCAACGACGTGGCGCTCATGGAGGACCGGGCGACGCTGCGGATCTCCTCCCAGCACATCGCCAACTGGCTACATCACGGCCTGCTGAGCGCCGAGCAGGTGCACGCCACCATGGAGCGCATGGCGGCGGTGGTGGACGCTCAGAACGCCGGCGATCCGGACTACCACCCGATGTGCGCTGACCTGGCTGCCAGCATCCCCTACCAGGCCGCCGTGGCACTGGTGATGGAGGGCCTCAGCCAACCCAACGGCTACACCGAGTACATCCTCATCGAGCAGCGCCGCCGCATGAAGGCCGCCCTGGCCGCCGGCTGAGGTGCTGCAGCGGCTCCGATCACTCGACCGCGGGCCAGTCCTCCACCGCCAATTCCTCCATCGGGAAATCCGCTGTGTTGGCGGTGGCCAGACTCGCATTGACGCCGACAGCGGCCGACGCGATCAGGCAGTCGGCCTGGTGCAGCGTGACGCCTAGCCGGGCGAACTCCCGCCGCCATTCGGCTGCCCGAATTCCCTCTGCCACACCCAACGGTGCAAGCCGCAGGCCCCGGAACAGCCGGCGCGCCGCTGGCTCCTCGCCGGGGCGCAGGCCTCGCCAGATCTCCTCCACGGAAACGACACACACCCAGGGCTCAATCCCAGCCCGGCGGAGCCCCGCAAGGCGCGCCGAGGCAGGCCGGCCGCGTAACGCGTCGATAAGAACAGTCGAGTCAAGTACGAGCCGCGCCATGTCCGCCGGCTCAGTCAGCCGGATCGACGGGCGTCACCCCGCCGCTGCTCTCGCACCCACGCCGCCGGATCGTCGTCCCATTCGTGCCCCGTGTCGGGCAAAGCGCCGAGTGCCGAGGTGATCTCCTCCCAGCGCTTGTCGTCCTCGATCTCGCGGCGAATCAGCTCGGCAATGAAGGCACTCCTCCGCCGCGGACCTACCCGCCGGTCGACTTCAGCAACCAGTTCGTCATCCAACGCTATGTGCAGACGCATGTGCTAACTATAGCACACGAGCGCCTCGGAAGCCCGAGAAGCCAGCAGGGAACTCGCGTCAAGGACCACCCTCCCGCCAACGTGTAACCAACGTCAGGGCCGGGTACAGCTAGATCTCTTCGAAAAAGTCCGCAACCACCGCCGACTCCTCGATGGTGCGGGTCTTCACTCCAAGCTCGTACATTTTGAGCAGCTCGCAGAGTTCCTCACCGTCTACGAGGTCAATCGGTGTGGCGCCGTCTCGATTCGCCTCCTCTCGGGCGCTGCTGGTGAATGTCCCCGTCGTCACCAGGAGACCCTTGTCACCACGGCCGGCGAGGGCGCCCCGGAAGTCCCGGACCTCTTTCGCTGGCACCGCCCCCTGGTACCGCTTGCACTGGAAATACGTCGGGAAAGAGACCAGCGATACCCGGTAGACCCCAACGCCATCAATGCCACCGTCGCCAGAGCGCCCCAAGACCTTGACGTTCCGAAAGCCGGCTTCGCGAAGCAGCCGTTGCGTCAGACGCTCAAACGCGGCCGGATCCATCTTCTTCAACAAGTCGAGGAGTTCGTCCTGCCAGACGCGGTCAGAGTCGACGGGCTCTTCAATATGAGTTACCTCCGCCTCGACCTCCTCTTGGCCTCTTGCCGGCACCGGGACCCGACCGCTACCAGTTCTACGTGACTTCAGGTGGTCTAGGTAGGTCTGGTACGCCGCGATCGCTTGTTGTTCCTTGCAGGTCCGGCCATTCTCAGTCAACGACCAGACCCCGTGGGACGAGTTCTCAATCAGGCCAGAGTGCTTCAGAGCGGTGCGGGCCCACGCGAGCCGGCTATCGAGATCTGACTGCAAGAAACCACGAGGAGAGTTCGACTGTTGATCGTCTGGCAGGCCCGCGAGGGTCGCCACCTTCTCGGCGATCTCGGCGATTCGCCCAGATGCGTCGAGGCTCCGCAACGCCTCGATTGTGAGCCACATCGAATCTCTCTGGCTCGGCAATGGAACTTGCATGACGTCCTAACGCATTAGCCGTGTTGCAGGGACAGGTCGAGAGACTACCGAGGACTTGACTCACGGCAAGCGTCACCACCGGCGAGGAAGCGGCGGACGTCTTCGCTGGCCTTAGGCAGGTCGTCCACCTCCACCTCGTGGGTGCTGTTGGGGCCGAGAAAGACGAAGGCGCAGCGTGAGACGGGTCGGCCGGTGGCCTCGGTGATCGTCAGGGCATAGGCCGCGATCTGCAGCCGGTAGCCGGGCTTCTGGCGCAGGTCGGGGCGCTCGTCGGAGTCGTGGGTCTTGTAGTCGACCACCACGAAGGAGCCGTCGGGCGCCTCGTACAGCAGGTCGACGAACCCCTCGAGGAGGCGGCCCTCCACCTCGGCGGCGGCATACAACTCACGCCAGTGATGACAGCGGGCCGCCTCGCGGATCACCGGGGCACCGAGCGCGTTCCGAGCCCGAGCGGCCACGTCGTCGGCCAGATGGTCGATGCCCTCGGCGCCGGCGTAGCGGCGGGCCTGCGGGGCCAGTTCCTCGCCGGGCCCGTCGAAGTCGGCCGTCTGGAGCACCGCGTGGACCGCCCGACCCAGCGCCGTGCCGTACCGGCCCCGGCGCCAGACCGGCGCATCATCCTCCGGTTCGTGCTTGTCGAGACCGGGATCGGGTGCCCTCCGCTCGGCAGGACGCCCGAGGCCGGCGCCCCCCGCCGCGACAGCCTGAGCCTCATCGGGGGCTGCGGTGCCGTTACCCGTCGCCGCGCCGATCGCGCTCGCGGCCACAACAGGGCGGCGCGCCGCGAGCCCCCACAGGGCCGCGCGCTCGCGTTCCCACTCGACTCGCGGCGGGACGGCGACAGCCGGAGCGTCCGTGGTCGTCCCCGGCGGCGAACCGTGGCCGGATCGCCCAGCGCCAGGATCCCCGCGGCGGGGATCCGCTGACCCGTCGATCGCCTCTGCGCCGTACGGCGACTTGCCCGGCTGCAGCGTCTCCAGCGGGCGGCCCGCGGTCCATCCGGCCACCTCCAGAGCCCAGGCGAAACCCGGCGGGGACGAGGCCGGCGTCTCGGATCCCGGCTCAGCGGCGCCGCCGGTCGCATCGAGCGCCACCGTGAGCGGGTGGGGAGCCACGTCAGTCCCGGAGGTTTGCGGATCCACGACCTCGGCGACCGCGTGCGCCAGCAGTTCGGCGAGGGTCATCCTGGGCAGAGCCTCGGCGACGGCCAGCTTCGCCCAAGCGTCGGGCTTGCGGCCGGTGCGGTACAGCGAGACCGCCAGGTAGTCCTCGGCCCGGGTGCACGCCACGTAGAGCTTGCGGATGTCCTCATGGAACTCGTGCAGTTGTTCGGAGGTCGCCACCCCGTCGCTGCCGAACGACCGGACGCGCCCTCCCAACTTGCAGAACGCTCCACCGCTGTGCGGGAAGGCCATCTCCGAGGATCGGTTGCCGCGGGACGGCGCGGTCGTGCCGGAGAACCCCGCCACGACAACGAACGGGAATTCCAGGCCTTTGGCCGCGTGGACGGTCATGATCCGCACGGCGTCGTCGTCGCTCTCAGGGACCAGCGCCTCCACGACCCGGGCGCCCTCACCGCGCTGCATGTCGACCCAGCTGAGGTAGGCCCGCAGCGTGCCGCCGGTGGAGTCCGAGAAGGCCCGGGCCTGATCAGCGGAGCGGCGCAGCCGGCGCCAGGTGTCCCGGTGCCGGTCCTCGGCGAAGGCCAACTCCATCAGCCGGCGCTCGCGAATGACGCGGTCCACGATCTCACCCGGGCTGCGCCAGAGCCGCTCGGTGTGAAGCTCGCGCATCCAGGCCAGCGCCTCGGCCACGGGGTGGGCGGGTTGTGGACTCAGGTAGTCCCAGGACCGGTGAGATCCGCCGCACAACTGCCGGTAGCTGTACAGGTCGTCGTCCCCGAAACCGAAGGCGGTCGAGCGGAGCGCCGTCACCACCGCCAGGTGGTCCGACGGGTCGTCGATGGCCCGCAGGGTGGCAAGCAGGTCGCCCTCGGCCCGGGTGGCGTAGACGAGGCTGGAGGACTCCACCCGGTACGGCAGCCCGGCCGCCTCGAACGCCCCGATCAGCGGGCCGAGCACGGTGCGCGCCGGTATGAGGACGCACACGTCCCGCAGCCGCAGGGGCTGCGTCCCCTCGCCGTCGCGCACGGGCCAGCTCTCGCTCACAGCTCGCCGGATCAGGGCGGCGACCTCGGCGAACTCGATGCTGCGGAGCTCCTCGGCGGGAATCCCGCGCGACTCGCCCTCGCCGAGGTGGTCGGTTCCCAGTAGCAGCACCGGGGCACCCGCCTCACCGCCAATCGGCCGGCAGGCGGCGTGCAGAGGCACGTAGTCGGGTTGGGAACCGTCAGCGGGCCGCACGAGTTGACCGAAGGTGGCGTTGACCCAATCCACGATCGCCGGTGACGAGCGCCAGTTGCGGCTGAGAGTCTCGTGGGCGACCGGACCGGCCCATTCCGCCACCTGCAGGTACAACCCGATGTCGGCCCGCCGGAACCGGTAGAGCGACTGCTTCGGGTCGCCGACGAAGAAGAGCGCTCCATTGCCGCCCTCGAGGTCCCACCAACCGGGCGGCCCCGCGCTCTCGGCGGGATCCTCGCAGGCAATCAGCAGAGCCAACTCGACCTGGATGGGGTCGGTGTCCTGGAACTCGTCGATGAGCAGCCGCCTGTAGCGGCAGCGCAGCGACCGTCGCACGGCGGCGCCGCTGTCGGGATGCCGCAGCAGGTTCCGAGCCTGTACCAACAGGTCGTGGAACACCAGTCGCCCCTGGCTGCGCCGCCGCTCGGCGTCGGCCAGCACGAATCCCGCAAGCCGGGCCAGCAACCGAGCCGAACAGGCCCGCCCCGTGGCATCGAGGCGCACGTCGGCCTCGGCGCGCAATTCCTTCAGCCGGTCGCGCATGCCCTCTTTGTCGAAGGAGGAGTGCCAGTTGTCCTTCCGGCTCCTCGGCTTCGGCCCCCTGGCCACCTCCTCAAGTAGCACGAGGGCCTCCAACTCGTCGGCCGCCTCGAGGCGATCAGCCAGCCGGCCGAGTTGCAGGAGGGCCTCGCAGAGCGCGTCCGGCCGCTCGGGGCCGTCGAGCGGGATGAGGCACCAGCGGCTGTCAGCGGCGAGCTCGCGCATCGGCACGATCAGATCGGCGTATTCCAGCGGTGGCACCTCGGACACCTGCCCGACCGCGGGGATGCGTTCGACGGCGAGATCCCAGTTGTCGACCATCTGCCGGGCCACGGATCGCAGGTTCGCCACCCGCATTCCCAGGGCGTCGCCCAGCACCAGCGCCCGCTCCATCTGCGGTTCGACCAGCACCCCCTCGACGAACCGTTCCCAACCCTCGGCGAACTCCATGTCCGCGCCGATCTCATCGAGCATCTCCAGCCGGGGAGGCAGACCGGCCTCGGTGGCGTGCTCGCGCAGGATCCGCTGCGCGAACGAGTGCAACGTGCACACCGCGGCGCCGTCAAGGTCGTTCAGGGCGCCGCGAAGGATCTCCGCCTCCTCGCCGGCGACGGCGTGACGGCTCGCCTCGACGAGTTCCCGCCGTAGACGCTCGCGCAACTCGGCGGCGGCCTTCTCGGTGAAGGTGATGGCGGCGACGCTCGACAGCGCCACACCGCTGCGCACCAGCGCCATGATCCGCGCCACGAGGGCTGTCGTCTTGCCTGTGCCCGCGCCGGCTTCCAGGAAGAGGTCGCGATCCAGATCCTCGGCCGCGGACCGGCGGGCGCGGGCGTCCCCGGTGCCGTCGCCCGGTAGGACCGGGCGGCTCATGGGTGCTCCTCCGCTTCGGACGCCCGAGCATCGGCGGGTGGTGCCCCGGCAGGCGGCCCGCCGGACAGACGCCGAGCCTCCTCGACCGGCAGCAACTCCCTGGCCCCGATCCGCATCCAGCCCAGCAATTCGGGGCTTCCGGCCTTGTGCAGGATCTGGACGGTGAGCTCGGCCGCCCGGTGACGATCCGCGTCGCAGTAGTCGCAGTGCGACGGGTGACTGCGCGGGCGCGGGTAACACGGGAAGACGCCGCCGGAAATCCCCTCGCAGATTCCCGCCAGCGTCCACTGCAGCTCGGCCTCGACGGGCGCGTCGGGCGGAAGCGGCAGCCAGCGGAAGTCCTCGCTCGCGGTCACGAACCAGTAGCCGGCGATCACCTCGGCGCCGGCACCTGCCACGTCCCGTACCGCCTGGGCGTACAGAGGGAGTTGCAACCGAGGCAGTGCGGGACGCTTCGGGCCGCGCCGGGGGCCCGACCCTGCGTAGATGGCCCACGGCTGCTCGCCGAGCCGCCGGTAGACGTGGCTGCTGCCGGTCTTGTAGTCGACCACAACCACTGTGCCCCCAGCGGTGACGTCGATGCGGTCGACCGCGCCGCGCAGGCGGATCGTCCTGCCGTCGCCCAGCGGAACCTCCGCCGGAGGCAGGGACTCCTCCTCGCGCCGCCGGGGCGGCATGCCGAAGCCCTTCTCGGTGGCCCACGGCACGCAGTCCCTGTCGCGACGCCACTGCTCGTCCACGTCGAGGAACGCCAGCAGCTCCCGTTGGATCCTGCTCCGCTCGGGCCCCCAGAACACCCGCTGGCCGACCCGCCCCTGGCCCTCGCGCTCAGCGAACGCCTCGGTGGCGATCTCTGTGAGGCGCCGGCGTCCGGCGTCACCCCAGTTGGTGGTCGGCTCCGGCGCGCCGGCCACCAGCGTCTCGCTGAGGAACCGGTCCAGGATCGTGTGGATGAGATCGCCGCGCTCCAGCGGCGAGATCCGCAATTCCCGCTCGGGCTGGTCGATGGGCTCGACGCCGAGCAAGTAGCGCATGAAGTACGCGTGCGGGCAGGTCGGCCACGCCTCCAACTGCGTGGCCGAAACGGCTCGCCCGCCGGCCGCAGGATCGGCGATGTCGCACCCTGCCAGGTTCCCGTCGAAGCGCGTGAACGCCCTGCTGCGCCGCGCCGCCAGCATCGTCACCGCAGGCTCCAGCGGCGCGCCGGGAGCGGCGAGGGGGTGCTCGGGCAGCGAGCCACCGGCGGTCCGGTGATCCAGAAGCACCCGGAGGTCGTACTCCTGGGGCGTCGGCGGGAACGCGCACTCCCGGAGGGCGGCGGTCGGTGAGGGCACGTCGCGGAAGGTGTCGCCGGGCAGCTTCGCCAGACCGCCGGAACCGACCAGACCGTCTGCCTCGCCGGCACCGGTGTCCTGCAGCGCCTGTGCCGCCGCCAGCAACCAGCGCGACGGCAGCCGGTCGGCGGTGCGCCGCAGGTCGCCGCGCGGGTACAGGAGCGTGCGTTCGCCCGACGTCCCAGCCAGCGCGGCGAGAAAGCGCCGGTGATCGTCGGCCAGGCGGGCCGACGGATCCGGCAGCGCCTCGGGCACCGCGGCGCGCTCGGTCTCACTGAGCAGGCTGTCCTCGACCGCCTGGCCGGGAAAGACCCCCTCGGCCATCCCGAGCACCCAGACGCACTCCAGGTCGCCCCCGAGCGCGAGCCCCACCGGCCCGATCAGCAGGCCGTGGCCCGTACGCCCCTGGCGACCCCTGCCGGCTACGAGCTCGGCTTCCAGGGCGCGGCGGAACCGTGCCAGATCGGGCGCGGGATCCACGCGATCCAGGCCGCCCAGGCGCTCGAGGCACGCCTCCACACGCTCGGCGGCGGCCTGCTCGTGCGACGGCCAGCGGCTCTCCCGCCACTCCGCACCGCCCACCAGGTCCCGGATCGACCGCTCGGCCCAGTGGGCGAGCAGCCGCCAGGTCCCCAGATCGCTCGCTGTTCCCCCACGAGTCAGAACGTCGTCCATGAAGTGGCGCAGACCCTCGGCGGTGGCAACGTCACGTGCGATGTGCGCTCGGCGCCAATCGCTTTCCTCGCCGAGCCGCTCCATCTCCGATCGCCGGTTGGCGCAGTACGCCTCTAGGCGCCGCTTCCACTCCCCGGCGCCGTCGATCACCCCGGCGCGGCGGCTGATCCGCTCCCAGGCCGCCACCGGAACCGGACGCCAGCGCCCGTCGCCCCCGTCGCCCAGTGCCGCGCGGATCGGCGCCGCCGACAGCCAGGCCATGACATCGGAGCGGCTGTAGCGGCGTGCAGGCAGGCCGAGCAGCCCCAGCAGGAAGCGGCCGAGCACGCTCTCGGTGAGTGGGCGAGCCGACGGGCCGTTGAAGGTCAACTCCGCGGCGTGCAGGTGATCCGCCAGCAGGCGGGCATAGGGATCCCTGCGCCCGTACAGCACCGCCATTCGCTCCGGCGGCACCCCTCGGCGCAGGGCCTCCACCACTCCCCGCAGCGCCGTTCGCACCTCCTCGTCGGCGTCGGGCACGGCGATGATTCGAGTCGGCGCGGGGACCGGACCATCGGCAGGTCGCCAGCTCCCGGCGCCGGCGAGACGGCGCACGACGGCGGCCACCGGGGCGTCGGCCTCCTCGTCGCCGCAACAGCCGGCCAGAACCGTGAACCCGCCGATTGCCGAGGCCAGCGCGGCGAGCAGGTCAAGTGCGGGGGAACTCAGCCGCTGCGGTAGGTACAGCACGACCCGGCCCAGTCCGACGAGCGCGTCCAACTGCCCGCCTCCGACCAACTGCGTGGCCTCGGTCAGCAGATCGTGCTCGTCGTGGAAGCCTCCGGCGGCGAGCCGGCGCCGCACGTGTCGGCTGACCGCGACGACATCGGCGGCCCTTCGCGAGGACTCTGCCAGGGCCTCCAGCTCGCGCTCATTCAGATCCCGGATTGTCCGATGGGTTTCGACCAGGGCGCGCTCGGTGGCGAGATGGTCGCGCACCTCCCCGAACATTCCGGCGGCGGGCGTCTGCAGCACCTGCCGCACGGCGCCCGCCAGCACCGGGGCCGAGGCAGGCCGGCGCCCCTGAGCCGCCAGTGACTCCCCGGCCACTCGCTCCGCCAGCTCCCGGAGGCTCATGCAGTCCACCCCGATGAGTCCTCGGCGGGCGAGCGCCCGCCGCGTCACAATGGCCAGCCGGTGCTCCCCCACCACCACGGCCACCGGCGCCAGGAAGTGCCCGGCTTCGGCCCGCGCCGCCTCCACCTCCTCGCACAGCGCTTCGATAGCCAGCGCACCGTAGGGCGTCACCCGCACCGCCACAGTCACGCCCGCAACTGTAGGGACCCCCTGCGACAGCGTCGGTCAGTGTCGGCAGGACTGGTCTGATCTCGCCCGCGGGCGGCCTTATGCACCCGCTGGAGGGCTCCGGCCGACATTCTGCAGCCGGCGCGGATCGCGCTAGTTCAGGACCTCGATGGGGCAGCCGGTTCCGGAGGCCCCGGCGAGCCGCCGGTCGGTGGTCAGCAGCGGTGCGCCAACCATCTCGGCGAGGGCCACGTAGGCGGCGTCGTAGGGCGTCAGGTTGTCGCGCAGTTCCCAGCAGCGCTCCAGCAGCGGAGCATGAGCCACACGGGTGATTCCCAAGCCCGCAAGATGCCGGACGCCGGCGGCGGCCAGCGACGGCGGGAAGTCGCGTTGCAGGACCAGTCGCCGGAGAACGGACACCACCTCGAGGTCGACCAACTGGGGGGCCAGCATCTGCTCGTCTCCGACGCGGAGCGCAACGTCGCGCGCCGCCGCCTCCGCGCCCGCGACGAGCGTGAACACGACGCCGGCGTCGACGACGATCAAAGCGAGTCGCGATCGGCCCGGAGCAGCGCGACGATCTCTTCGGCGTCGACATCGCGGTGCTCCGGGTGGTGCAGAGAATCGATCCGCCGCCGGGCCAGGAGTTCGACGATCGTCGTCCGCTGCGCCTCGCGTGCAAGCAGGCCGAGCATGAACCGCTGCAGCGACTGACCTGCATCGGCCGCCCGAGTTCGCAGGACCCGATGGACATCCTCGGGCACGTCCTTCACCTGGATCGTGGGCACGACCACACTCTAGCGCCATATCGGCGCCACTGGCGTCGTTCAGGTGCCATCATCCGCGCGGGCACCCGCATAGAACGCGCACTCTTGAGCATGGATGATGATGTTGGCGTGCAGCGGCAGAATGCTGCGGAGGTGTGACACCAGATGTGCCCGACCCCATGCGAGAGACCTCGATGCAAGCCAGGGCGACTGCGCGCGGGGCGCGCAGCCGCGGATCTCGACCGATGACCCGCCGCTTTGATGCCGTCGTCGTCGGCGCCGGGGTGATCGGCGCAGGCGTCTCCTATGAGCTCTCGCGCCGTGGTCTGGCGACGGTGAGCGTGGAGCGGCTGCCGGGCGCCGGCCAGGGTTCCACCAGCGCGTCCAGTGCGGTCGTGCGCTTCAACTACTCCACCCGGGCCGGGGTGGCCATGGCGGTGGAGGGGTTGGGTTACTGGCAGCGGTGGCGGGAGCACGTGGCCGCGCCTCCCGGGGCGCCGGTTCCGGAGTTCGTGCAGTGCGGGATGCTGGTGCTCAAAGTTCCGGGCTCCAACCACGAGCCGGCCGCCGAGCACTTCGATGCCCTCGGAGTGCCGTACGAGGACCTGGACGCCGGGGAGCTGGAGCGCCGTTTCCCGTACCTGGACGCCCGCAAGTTCGGCCCGCCCGCCCGGATGGACGACGAGCGGTTCTGGGCGGAGCCGGACAGCCATGTCGACGGCGCCATCTGGATGCCCGAGGGGGGCTACGTGACCGATCCGATGCTGACGGCGCGGAACCTGGCGGACGCCGCGGCGGCGCTCGGCGGGACATTCCACTACGGGCGGACCGTCGTGGACGTGCTGCGGGAGGGCGGTCGGGTGGCGGGCGTGGCGCTCGACGACGGCACGGAGCTGCGTGCCCCCGTGGTCGTGAACGTGGCGGGTCCCCATTCGTCCCACATCAATCGCATGGCGGGCCTGGAGGGCGCCGCCATCATCTCCACCCGCCCGATGCGCCGCGAGGTGTACGTGGTGCCGGGGCCCGACGGTCTGGACTTCGACGACGCCGGCTGCGTCATGGGTGATCTGGACTGCGGCTTCTACCTGCGCCCCGAGCGCCCCAACAACATCCTCATCGGCAGTGTCGAGGCCGCCTGCGACGAGCTCGGCTGGGTGGACGATCCCGATGCCGCATCGCTGACCCTCACCCGCAGCGAGTTCGAGACCCACGTGCTGCGCGGAGCCCGGCGAATCAGGAACCTCGGCCTACCGCACGAGCAGCGGGGCGTCGTCGGCGTCTACGACGTCACCGAGGACTGGCTGCCGATCTACGACCGCACCGACCTGGACGGCTTCTACGTGGCGATCGGCACCAGCGGCAACCAGTTCAAGAACGCCGCCATCGCCGCCCATTGCATGGCCGAGCTGATCATCGAGGTCGAGGCCGGCCGTGACCACGACGCCGACCCCCTGGTGGTGCAGGGCCCCCATCTCGGCCTCCCCATCGACCTCGGCACCTTCAGCCGCAACCGCCCCCTCGACGCCGACGCCCCGGTCAACGTCCTCGGGTAGAGACGTCAGAATCGATACATCAGATCTGTCGAAGTTGATACACCAGATCTGTCGAAGTTGATACATTCGAGTCGTCGGAAATGATACACTGACGCGGGAGAGGGACGAACGGATGCTGCTGACCCCGGACGGATACCTACCGCGAACCGCTGAAGGCGAGGTCGAGGCCTGCCTGCAGGCCACTCCCGCCGTTCTCATCGAAGGCCCCCGCGGCTGCGGCAAGACTTGGCTCGGTCGCCGTTTCGCCCGCTCGCAAGCCCAACTCGATGATCCCGACACACGACAGGTCTCCGAGATCGATCCCCGCGGAGTCCTCGAAGGCACGACACCGCGCCTGCTGGACGAGTGGCAGTCGGCACCCCACCTCTGGAACACCATGCGACACGTGTGCGACGAACGCGGGCGGATGAGGCAGTTCCTGCTCACCGGATCGGCCCGCCCACCCGACGACACGACCCGCCATTCAGGCGCCGGCCGTGTCAGCCGCGTTCGCCTGCGGCCCATGTCGCTGTCCGAATCCGGCGACTCAGCCGGTCGCGTATCAGTGGCGGCGCTGCTCGACGGCGCCGAAGTGGGCTTCGCACGTTCCGGGCGCGATCTCGACGACATCGTGACGCTCGCCTGCCGGGGCGGCTGGCCACCGGTCGTCGGCCTCGCCCCGGACGCGGCGCAACGCTACATGCGGAGCTACCTCACAGAGATCGTGCGCACCGACGTGCCGCGACTCGACGGCAGGCGGCGCGACCCGGTCGGTGTGTCACGCCTGCTGCTGTCACTGGGCCGCAATGCCGGAACGGGCATCTCGAAGAGGAGTCTCGGGCGCGACGTCGACCCCGAGCGCCCCGTGGACGCCCGCACCGTCGGCGCCTACCTGGATGCCCTGATGCGGCTGTTCGTGGTCGAGGAATCGCCCGCGTGGACGCCGCATCTGCGGAGCCGGACCCCGCTGCGCAGGCCGGTGAAGCGCTATCTCGCCGATCCCGCGCTCATGGTCGCCGCCCTCGAGGCCGGCCCTGCCCGCTTTGCTGCCGACGCCCGATCCCTCGGGATGCTCTTCGAGACGCTGGTGCTGCGCGACCTGCGGACCTACGCCGAAGCGTCCGGGTGTCGCCCAATCTCCTACTACAGAGACGACAGCGGCTTGGAGGTCGATGCCGTGCTGCAACGCCGCGACGGGGCCTGGATCGCCGTCGAGGTCAAGCTCGGTGGCGAGACGCTCGTCGAGTCCGGCGCGGAAGCCTTGTTGAAGCTGCGAGAGCGGATCGACGACCGCCGGATCGGCGAGCCGTCGCGGCTGGTCGTCGTAACGGCCATCGGCTACGCCTACGACCGCCCCGACGGCGTCTCGGTCGTCCCGATCACCGACCTCGGCCCGTAGGCCAAGCCGAGCAGACCCGTCGGCGACGCCCGCAGAGGGCTTAGCGGGCGCCGAGGAAGGCTCTTCGGACTTCTGGGTCGCCGAGCAGGTCCCGGGCCTGACCGTGGTGGGCGATGCGGCCCATCTCTATGACGTAGCCGCGGTGGCTGGCTTCGAGGCCCTGGCGGGCGTTCTGCTCGATCATGAGCACCGTCAGGCCGATCTGCTGGTTGAGACGGCGGATCACCTGGAAGATCTGCCGCGTGACCTTCGGGGCCAGACCCGCCGAGGGCTCGTCCATCAGCACCAGGTTGGGCTCGTACATGAGCGCGCGGCCGATCTCAAGCATGCGCTGCTCGCCGCCCGACATGGTTCCGGCCTGCTGTTTCGAGCGCTCGGCGAGGCGGGGGAACAGGCCGTACACGTAGTCGATGCGCTCGCGGACCCGTTGCTTGTCGCGCTCGGTGACCATGCCCATCTCGAGGTTCTCGTGCACCGTCATCTGCGCGAACACGCTGCGCAGCTGTGGCACGATCGTGATCCCGGCAGTGCGGAGGGCGTCCTGGGGGGCGATGTTGGTGATGTCGCGCCCGTCGCAGAGCACCCGGCCCGAACGCACCGGCACCAGGCCGTACACCGCTTTGAAGACCGTGGACTTGCCGGCCCCGTTGGGACCGATCACGCAGACGATCTCGCCCCGGCGCACCTCCAGATCGACACAGGTGAGGATGTCCTGGCCGGCGAAGTAGCCGGCTCGGACGTCTTGCACCTGCAACAGCGGGGTGCCGGTCGCGAGCTCCGGGTGGCCGGTCACGAGACAGGCTCCTCGCGGCCGGCGTCCGGGTCGGCAGCGTCGCCGGAACCGGCGAGCGAGCGGTGCAACGAGCCCTCTCCCACCCGCTCGTCGGGGGCGCCGGGATCACTCGGGACGCGGTTCTGATCCCGGGCACCCTCGCCGGGGTCGCCGAAGTAGGCCTCGATCACGGACGGATCCCGCATGATCTCGCCTGGCGTGCCCTCGGCCAGCACCGCGCCCTGGTCGAGGACCACGACCCGCTCGCAGAGGTCGGCCACGAACTGCACGTTGTGCTCCACCAGCAGGAACGCCACCTGCTGCTCGCTGTTCACTGCCCGGATCCGGTCGGCGATGTCGGCGACCAGCGTGGGGTTCACACCGGAGGTGGCCTCGTCCAGCAACACCAGGCGCGGCTCGCTCATGAGCGACATCCCGATCTCCAGCAGCCTGCGCTGGCCGCCGGAAAGATTCCCGGCCCGCTCGTGGCGCAGCCGCCCCAGGAGCAACAGGTCCAGCAACTCGTCGGCCCGGCAGCGCGTGGCGGCATCGGTGCGGGCGAACAGCTCAGGCACCCCCAGAGCTCCCCACTGGATGCTGAGATGCATGTTCTCAGCAACCGACAGGTCCCGGTACACGCGGATGATCTGGAAAGTGCGCGACATGCCCAGCCGGGCCACGTCGTGGGCACGGAGGCCGGTTATGTCCACCCCGCCGAACCGGATCAGCCCGGCGTCGACGGGCTGCACCCTGCTCAGACAGTCGAACAGCGTCGTCTTCCCGCTGCCGTTGGGGCCGACCAGGCCGACCATCTCGCCGGCCGCAACGCTGATGTCCACCCCGCCCACGGCGGTCAGCCCGCCGAAGCGCTTCACCACGCCACGAGCCTCCAGCAGCGCCGTCACGACGCCGCCTCCACCTCGCCGCCGGCCGCCGAACTCTGACGAAGTCCCCTGCTCCGGCCCTTCCAGCCCCACAGTTCGAGCAGGGATGCGCCCCGCCGGTCGAAGAGCCCCACCAGACCGCGCGGCACGAACAGCACGATCACGATCAGCAGCACGCCCTGGGTCAGCAGGTGGTAGTCCAGCAGGTTCGCCCAGAGCAACTCGCGTAGCCAGTACAGCACCGTCGCTCCGAGGATCGGGCCGGCCACGGTGCCCAGGCCACCCAGCATCGTGCCCATGACCGCGTCGATGGTGCGCACCTCCACGAAGGCGATGTCGGGGTCGACGAAGGTGTTCTGGTAGGCCCACAGGGCGCCGAACAGCCCTGTCGACAGGCCGGCGAAGCTGAAGACCGCCGTCTTGAAGCGCGTCGTGTCGATCCCCCGGGTCTCGGCGCCGACCTCGTCCTCGCGGATGGCCACGAGCGCGGCGCCGAACCGGGTGTGGCGCAGCCACCAGGTGAACGCGGCGAGCACCACCACGAGCGCCAACTCGAGGTAGTAGAAGAGCTCCCTGTTCAGATAGGGCGGCAGCGTCAGACCCACGCCACCACCGGTCAGAGGGCTCCAGACCCGCACGATCTCCCGCACCGCCACGAACGTGCCGAGCATGGCGATCGAGAAGTAGGGCCCCTTCAGCCGCATCGTGACCCGCCCGATGGCCGCCGCCAGGACACCGGCCACCAACGCCCCCACGACGATTGCCGGCACAGGATGCCAGCCCACCTGCGGCCCGTTGCTCTGCAGCGAGATCAGGATCGCCGCGGCGTAGGCCCCGATGCCGAACCACACCGCGTGGCCGAAGTCCACATAGCCCGTGAACCCGCCGGTGAGATTCCAGTTGATCGCCACACCGATGCTGGTGAGCATGAGGGTCAGGGTCAGCAGCGTGGCGTTGGACGTGCCGGGAAGCAGTGGCAGCACCACGAGCACCACAAGCGCCGCCAGAGCCGTCGCGCCGACGGTCCTGCCGGCCGCCCGTTCCCGGGACCCCGGATCCCCCGCTGCCTCGCGCCTCACGCTCCGGACCTCATGTGCTCGTGGCGTCCACGTGACGCAGGCCCTTGAAGATGCCCTGCGGCCGCAGCACCAGGGCCGCCACCAGCAGCACGAACGAAGCCACCACCGCCAGGTTGGTGCCGATGCGATCCACGTACAGCGCCAGCATCGCCTCGACGAGGCCCAGCACCATGGCGCCGCCCAGCGCCCCGCGCACCGATCCGAGGCCGGCCATGGCGGTGATGGCAAAGGCCTTGAGGGTCAGCGGCGGCCCCTGGAACGGCTGCACGGCCAGCAGCGGGCTGATCAGCGCACCCGCCACGCCGGTGAGGCCGATGCAGAGCGCGAACGTGACCGCGTACACCTTGTCGATGTCGACACCCACTATGCGCGCCGCCTCGCGGTTCTGCGCTGCGGCGCGGATGCTCTTGCCGAGCCGGCTGCGCCCCAGGAACAGGCTGAGCGCCACCGTGACCCCGACGGCCACCACCAGTACCCAGAACCGGGTGACAGGGATCGTCAACCGATCGGCCAGCCTCCAGGCGCCGTCCAGGTCCGTGTTCGCCAGACGGAAGTCCGCCGAGAAGGAGACCTTCATGACGCTCTGGAGGATGATCGAGACGCCGAACATCACCAGCAGCGACACCAGCGACGACCGGTTGATGATCCGGTTCACCAGCAACCGCTGCACCAGGTAGCCGAACAGCACCATCACACAGAAGACCACCGGGGCCGAGACGAACGGGTCCACGTCCCAGAAGTCGCTCGCCATCCAGGCCAGGTACGCCCCCACCATCACGAACTCGCCGTGGGCCAAGTTGATGACACCCATCACACCCCAGATGACCGAGAACCCCAGCACCAGGATCGTGTACATCCCCCCGAGGGCGACGCCGTTGATGAGCGCCTGGGCGAAGTAGCTCACGGTGCCCGCTCCATCGGTCCCGCTCCCCCGTCAGCCGCGCGGGTAGACCAGCGCGGCCACGGCGGCGGCGTCGGGGGCCACGACGAGGATCTCCCCGTCCTGCACCTGGATGGTTCCCATGGGCTTGGCGATGTTCACGCCGCGCTCGTCGAAGGCGATCGGCCCGTAGAACGTGTCGGCCCGCAGCGCCCGCAGCGCCTGGCGCACCTCGTCGGTCTCGGTGCTGCCCGCCGCCTCGATGGCCAGGTGCAACGCCAGGGCCGAGGCGGTTGCGCTGGCCGCCTGGTAGACCGGCGGCTCACCCCAGAGCCACTGGTAGTAGGCGGCGTAGTCGGCGGCGCTGCCGAACCAGTCTCCCGCGTAGGCCATGGTGGCCTCCCACTGCGTGGGACCCAGGACGCCCTCCACGTCGTCGTCAAGCTGCTCCACCAGCCGGGGGTTCGACGGACCGACGGTGATCAGCATCGCGTCGGGTTCGAAACCCAACTCGTCGGCGGCGTTCACGAACAGCACGGCGTCGTTGTAATGGCCCCCGCCGACGAACACGTCGGGGTCCAGGTTGCGGAACTTGGTCATGATGGCCGACACGTCCTGGATGTCCTTCGGGTAAGTCTCGACGGCCAGCACCTCGATCCCGTTGGCCTCCAGGTGCCGGCGTGCCCCCGCGGCGACGCTGGTGGGGAAGGTGGTGTCCTCATGCGCGATCACCGCCGTCCGGACGCCCCGCACCGCCAACGCCTCGACGGCGGAGCGGGTGTAGTCGCTGGCGATCGTGGCCACCAGGAACAGGTTCTGGAAACCGCGCTCGAACATGGTGTCCGACGTGCCGTTGCCCTCCACCATGATCACGCCGTTCGCCTCGGCGATGGCGCTGGTTCCCGTGGTGAGTCCGCTGGAGTACGGCCCCAGCAGGAAGTCCACGCCGTCGCTGTCGATCAGCCTCTGCACGAGATTCGCGGCCGTGTCGGCGTCAGACTCGTCGTCGTAGTAGATGATTTCGGCTGCGTAGCGATCCTCGCCGATGCGGATGCCTCCGTAGTCCTCGTTCACCCAGCGGACCCAGGTGTCATAGCCCTGGCGCGAGTCCTTGCCCTCCACGGCGTACTTGCCGGTCTCACTGAGCGCCGCCCCGATGCGGACCGTGCCGTCGAAGGCGCGGTAGTCGACGTCGCCGACGCCGCCCCCGTCGCCCACCGGCGTCGTGGCCCCTGCGCGATCGTCGCCGTCGCCGGCGCAGCCGGCTGTTGCCGCAGCCAGGCACAGGGCGAGCCCGACCGCCCGGACGGGTTTCCGCACGCCTTCCCGCCTCTCGAGTCCTGCTCGGTCCTTCCGGGATCAGATCCGCGACGACCGGCGGGAGACCCCCGGGGTGTTCCCGAGGTAGGCCAGCAGCGCCACACCCGCCAGCACCGCGCCGAACAGGCCGCTGTAGTGGCTCAGGAACTGGAAGTCCTGCCATGCCACCACGGCACCGCCGGCGATGCCCCCGATGCCCCCCGAGGCGCTCATAAGCAGATCCGCGGCACCCTGCACCGGCACGCGGTCGCCGGTCGGCACCGCTGCGGTGAACAGCGCCGTCCCCGCCACGAGGCAGCAGTTCCAGCCGAGCCCCACGGCGAACATCCCGGCGAACATGCCCCAGGCCACGTGCGGGGGTGTATGGGCCGCGATCTCGGCGCCACCGAAGCTGATCACGCCGCCGAGGATGATCATGGGCGTCGGTCCGATGCGCCCGGTCGCCCAGCCCACCAGGGGCGCCAGGGCGTACATGCCCACGATGTGGGTGGAGATGACGAAGCCGATGACACGTAGGCCCTGATCGCCGTCGGTCATGTGCAGCGGCGCCATGACCATCGTCGCGACCATCACACCCTGCCCCACCATCATGGCCACCGTGGCCAGGCGGGCGGGAGGCAGCCGGGCGATGATGCCGATCGATCTCGCCAGGCTGCCGCGGCCCCGGGCGGCGTCGGCGCCATCGCCGAGACGGCGAGCGACGAGGAGCGGATCGGGCCGCAGACCCCGGTCGAGGACCACTGCGGCCAGCGAGAACACGACGGCGGCGAAGATGAACGGACCGGCCAGTTCTTCCAGACCCAGGGCGCTGGCAACCGCCGTGAAGGGCCCTGTGGCGAGCGTGGGCCCGGCGATGGCGCCCACCGTGGTCGCCCCGACGAGCAGCCCGATGGTCCGGGCCCGCTCGGCCGGCGGCGCCAGATCGACGACCGCGAAACGGGCGGCGAGGCCGCAGGCACTCCCGGTGCCGACGGCCGCCATGCCCACGAGGACGAGCGCGTACATGTCGACCACGGTGGCCAGGAGCATCAGGAGAGAGCCGGCGAGAGCCAGCAGGTAGCCCGAGCGCAGCCCCACTCGCCGCCCGCTGCGGGCCATGAGCTTCGCCAGCGGCACCGCCGTGAGGGCCGCTCCGGTGGTCATGCCCGCGGCGGCGATGCCGCTGAGCGTGGCGCTGCCGGTGATCTCGTCGGCGAGCACCGCGACGATGCTGAACGCTCCGCCCGAGCCGGCGCCGCCAGCGGCGACGGTGGTCATCAACACGCCCAGCGTGCGCCGCTGGATGTCCTGGACGGATCGGCCGGTGTCGGGGTCCCGGTCGGATCCAGGACGGCGCCGGCCGTCCGGCGGACCGCCGCCGGAACCTCGAGCCGTCTCGTGCGTCCGCTCAGCCGGCTCCGTCACGAAAACAGACTAGGCGCCCGCGCCCGCCGGACCGGCCCCCGAATGCGGCTTGCGGCCTGCGGCCCGCGGCGTCCGTGCCGGTAGAGTCGCCCCCGTGCAATGGTCAGAACCACCACCCATGAATCTGGATCCGGCGCTGCGCTACTCGGCGACGCTCGACACGAGTTGCGGCCGCATCGAGCTCGATCTCCAAGCCGAGCGCTCCCCGCTCACCGTCAACAACTTCGTGTTCCTGGCTCAGCAGGGCTACTACGACAACTGTCCCGTGCACCGGGTGGTACCGGGTTTCGTGGTGCAGGCAGGCGATCCCACCGGCACCGGACGGGGCGGTCCCGGTTACCGCTTCGCCGACGAACTCGAAGGGCGTGGCCAGTACCGCGAGGGCACGCTCGCCATGGCCAACGCCGGGCCCAACACCAACGGCTCGCAGTTCTTCATCTGCCTGGGGAGCGTGAACCTTCCGCACGCCTACACTATTTTCGGCCAGGTCACCGCAGGCATGGACGCCGTGCACGCCTTCGCCGCGCTACCACTGAGGGGCGAGCGCCCGAAGGGCGACGCCGAGATCCGCTCGGTGACGATCAGCACCGAACCCGTCGCCGGCGCCTGAGCCGCCGCACCCAACTCGACCGGCCGTCGCCGGCCGCTCCGGGCGGGTTCAGGCTTTCAGGCCCCCGATCACCAGCCGGCTGAACTCCCGCCCGATCTGCGCGGCCGTGGCCGGGCCTTCGGGGCGGTACCAGAACGCCATGGAGTTCATCATGCCGATGACGCCGATGGCGGCGAGTCGGGGATTGATGTCGGACTTGACCACTCCGGAGCGCTGGCCGCGGCGGATCTGGGAGACCAGGAACCTGTTGTAGACATCGCCCGCCTCGCGGATCGTCTCCTGTCGTTCATCCGAGAGCGCCCGGAACTCCCTGAAGAAAACCGAGGTCTGCACGTAGTTCTTGGCGAAGACCTCCGCATGACCATGGACGAGTGCCTCGATGAGTTCGAGCGGGCCGCCGTCACGCTGCTCCAGCCTCTCGACGAGGTTGAGCGCCGCGTCGTACGCCTCCTTGATGACACCGAAGAGAAGGTCCTCCTTGGTGTCGATGTAGTAGTAGAGACTGCCTTTGAGGATCCCCACCTCCTCGGCGATCTCCTGGATGGAGGTTGCCTCGTAGCCCTTCTCGTGGAAGATCCGTGCCGCCACATCCATGACCTCCTGACGGCGGCGCTTGGAGGGCTTGGGCACTTCGGCGGCGCCGTCAGGCATGCGACAACTCCTCAAACAACTGTTGGGTTGGCGGATCGGCGCTAGATTGTAGGCCAGCACCAAACCGTACACAGCGGCGCGCTCCCCCGGCAGGATGCACGAGGGACAAGCACAACCGGTCCGCGGATACTGTGCCGGGAACGGTTGGGCGCACCCTGGGCGAACCGCCGGGCCGCCCGACACAGAGCTAACCATGAGCTTCCCCGACAACCCAGTCCCCGGCGAAGCCGAATCGCACAGCGACGAGGACTCGGCACGCACCCGGGCCGAGGCGCGCTGGCGCGCCGCCTTCGATGCCGCCCCCGTGCGCGACGGCACCTTCGAGACCATGTCCGGCATCCCACAGCCGCCGGTCCACGGGGATCCACCCTTCCCCGGACAATTCCCCTACACGCGGGGCATCTACCCGTCGATGTACCGCTCCCGCCTGTGGACGATGCGGCTCTTCGCCGGAATGGGCACCGCCGCCGACACCAACCGGCGCTTCAAGAAGCTCCTCGACGCCGGTGGCACCGGACTGTCGACGGCCTTCGACATGCCCACACTCATGGGGCGCGACTCCGACCACCCGTGGGCGGTCGGCGAGGTGGGCCGGGCCGGCGTGGCGGTCGACACGGTGGCCGACATGGAGGACCTCTTCGCCGGAATCGACCTGGGCGGCGTGAGCACGTCGATGACCATCAACGGCCCCGCCAACATCCTGATGGCCATGTACATCGTCACCGGTGAGCGCGGCGGCACCGCCAGGAGCCGGCTCAGCGGCACCATCCAGAACGACATCCTGAAGGAGTACCAGGCGCAGAAGGAGTACATCTTCCCGCCCCGGCCCTCGGTCCGGCTCGTCACCGACCTCATCAGGTTCACGACCGCCGAGATGCCGCGCTGGCACCCCGTCTCGATCAGCGGCTACCACATCCGCGAGGCCGGATCGACGGCCGCCCAGGAGCTGGCGTTCACCCTCGCCAATGGCTTCGCCTACGTGGAGGCGGCGATGGCCGCCGGGCTGGACGTGGACGACTTCGCCGGACGCCTGTCGTTCTTCTTCAACAGCCACATCGACTTCTTCGAGGAGATCGGGAAGTACCGGGCCGCCCGGCGCATCTGGGCGCGCTGGATGCGCGACCGCTACGGTGCTCAGCAGGAGCGCTCCCTGCAACTGCGGTTCCACACCCAGACCGCCGGCGTGTCACTCACCGCACAGCAGCCCGAGGTGAACGTCGCCCGGGTCGCCACCCAGGCACTCGCCGCGGTGCTCGGCGGCACGCAGAGCCTGCACACCGACAGCTACGACGAGGCCTTGGCCCTGCCGACCGAGAGGGCTGCACGCATCGCCCTGCGCACACAGCAGGTGATCGCGCACGAGACCGGCGCCGCCAACGTGGCCGACCCGCTCGGCGGCTCCGCCTACGTGGAATGGATGACCGACGA
>JAPPDX010000027.1 GCA_028824415.1 bacterium
GCTTGGAGAGCTTGGCGACGTCGGTGTAGCGGTTGTAGATGGCCTCGAGGTCGTCGGCCGGCGAGTCCAGCAGGTAGCACGAGGACATCTGCGGGTGCGCCGTGCCCGAGTTGAACAGCGTCGGGCTCGACGGCAGGTACTCCAGCGAGGAGATCAGCCGGTAGAAGCTGATGGCGTCGGCGGCCTCGGTGGAGAGCCCGCAGGCGACCCGCATCAGGAAGTACTGGGGTGTCTCGATGGCCTTGCGGGTCTCGGGGTGACGGAGCAGGTAGCGGTCGTAGACGGTGCGCAGGCCCGAGAACTCGAACAGGTCGGTGCGGTCGTTGTCGATGGCCTCGTTGAGCACGCCGGCGTTGGCCTCAACGAAGTCGGCGGCCTCGTCGCCGATGAGCCCGAGCAGGCGACCTGCCGCGATCGACTGCGAGAAGGTGCCGATGCGCTGGTTGCGGACCTCCTCCTCGGTGTAGGTGGCGAGTAGCCGGGCGGCGAGCCGCGAGTAGCTGGGCTCCTCACAGATCAGCGAGGCGGCCGTGCGGATCGCCAACTCGTCGAGTTCGGTGGTGCTGGCGCCGTCGCAGAGCCCGCTGATGGTGCGGGTGGCGACGCGCATGCAGTCCACGCTGTCGAGGCCGCTGCTGCAGCGCTCCACCCGCCGCACGATCTTGGTGACGTCGACGGGCTCGAGGCTGCCGTCGCGCTTGCGTACCCGCATCGGGGAGTTGATGGGCCGGGCCTCGGGCGGCCCGGGATCGGCGGCCACGTGGGCGGCGCGGCCGTTGGCTGCCGGATCCGCCGGCGTCGTGGTGCTCTGCTTGCCTGAATGCTCGACGACCGTCACCCCGATGCCTCCCGCTCCCTCGATGCCTCCCAGAGCCCGGAGAGTGGCCCTGGCCCGCCTCCGGAACTACTTACGTGTAGTTGCAGGATTGTAATTTGCGCCCGCGCACCGAATCAAGCGGCGAGGTGAATGCGCTGCTCAGGGATTCGCCGCGCCGGCGATCCGGGCGATGACGGCTCGCGCGGTGGGTGTCGCCCACGGTTGTCGGCAGGTGTCCGGGCGGCGCTACCGGTGGCGCTCCGGCGGCCTAGAATGGCCGCCTACGGCGTCCACCGGCATCCCCGCCCTCGCCGGTCGGGCGGTGCCTTAGGACGCGATGCGGCCGGCCTCCAGGACGAGCACCTCGTCGGCCAAGTCCTCGGCGTCGGCGGGGTCGTGGGTGACGAGGACCACCGAGGCTCCGGCGGCCCGAACCTGCTCGCGCAGCAGCGGCCGCACGTCTGTGTCGGTGGCCGAGAACGGCTCGTCCAGCAGTAGCACCTCCGGCTTGACGGCGAGCGCCCGCGCCAGACCCACGCGCTGTGACTGCCCCCCCGACAGCCGGGCCGGCTTGGCCCGGGCCAGCGCGGTCATCTCGACGGCGTCCAGGGCGGTCGCGGCGCGGCGACGGGCTGCGGCCCGGCCGGCTCCCCGGCAGCGGGGACCGAAAGCCACGTTCTCGACCGCGCTGAGGTGCCCGAATAGTCGAACGTCCTGGTAGGCGTAGCCAATGCGCCGCTGCTCGGGCGGCACCCAGATCCCCTCTGCGGGATCGTCCGCGACACGTCCCGCAAGGCTGATCCGGCCCGCCTCCACCGGCTCCAGCCCCGCCAGGCAGCGCAGCAGCGTCGTCTTCCCCGAGCCGTTCGGCCCCATTACGGCGATGATCCCCCCCGCCGGGACCTCGAGGCTGACATCGAGAGTGAAATCGCCGAGGGTCACGAGGACCTCGGCGGAAATGCCGCCGTTGTCCCCGCTCCTTGCTCCAACCCCTCCAAGGCCGGCTAGTGCACCGTCCTGAGAAACCCGCGAGGGCGGGGGTGCCGGTGGACGCCGTAGGCGGCCATTTCTAGGCCGCCGGAGCGCCACCGGCGGCGCCGCCCGGACACCGGCGCGACGCCGGCCGCCCACCCCCATTACCGGGTCAGCCAGCGGTCGCGGAGTGACACCAGTACCACGACCGAGACGGCCAGCAGGACCACGCTGAGGGCGATGGCCTCGGCCGGGCGCCCGGCCTCCAGGGCTTCGAATGTGGCCAGCGGCAGCGTCTGGGTCCGGCCCCGCAGGTTGCCGGCGAAGGTGATGGTGGCCCCGAACTCGCCGAGGGCCCGCGCCCAGGCCAGCGCCGCCCCGGCCGCCAGTGACGGCGCCACCTGCGGCAGCATGACCCGCCGGAAGGCCACCGATCTGCGGGCGCCCAGAGTGCGGGCCGCCTCGACGAGCCCGGCGTCCGCGCTGCGTAGGCCAGCCTCGGCGGTGATCACGAAGAACGGCATGGCCACGAAGGTCGCGGCCACCACCACGCCGGCGGTGCTGAACGGCAGCGACCAGCCGAAGGTGGTGTCGAGCCATTGCCCCACCAGGCCGCGCCGCCCCAGAGCGAAGAGCAGGGCGGTGCCGCCCACGACCGGCGGAAGCACCATCGGCAGCAGCACGGCCACCCGCACCAGTCGCCGCAGCGCCGGCTCGCAGCGCGACAGCACCAACGCCAGCGGCAGTCCCAGCAGCACCGAGGCCCCCGCGGCGACGGCGCTGGTGACCGCAGAGATCACCAGTGCGTCCCGCAGCCGCGCCGAGCCCAGCAGTGACGGCAGGTCGCTCCAGGGGGCTCGCTGCAGCAGGCCGATGACCGGCACCACGAGCAGCGCCAGTCCAATCCCCGCCGGCAGCCAGAGTCCGCCGACGGCGCGCCCGCGCACCTCCCGCCGCCGGGGCGGCGCGCTCGCAGCGCCCGGTGGCGCCGGGGTGGCGCTGGACGTGTGACCGCGCATCTTCGGGGCGGCGGCGCTCACGGTGCTCCCGGTCCCGCGCCTGCCGGCAAGTCCTGCGCCGGCAGGTGGCCGGAGCGCGCGCCGATCACGGTGCCCCGAACCCGGCTGCGGCCAGCAGGTCCTGAGCTGGCGGCGACGCCACGAAGTCCACGAAGCCGGCCGCCTCGGGGCTGTCGCTCAGCAGCACCAGCGGGTACGCCGTGCTGGCGGGGTGGTCGATGGCGAAACCCCTCACGGCGTCGCCGGCGGCCGCCACGTCTGTGAGGTACACCACGCCGGCGTCCACCTCGCCCAGCAGCACCTTGGTGAGCACGCCCCGCACGTTGGGCTCGCGGGTGTCGGCCGCCGCGACCAGTTCGGGGCCGCCGACCTGCTCGGCCAAGGCCCCGCAGGGCACGTCGGGTGCGCAAAGCGCCAGGACCAGGTCGTCGCCGGTGAGCGAATCAAGACCGGTCACACCGGCGGGATTGTCCGGCGGAGTCGCGATGGCCAGACGGTTGCGGGCAAAGACCGCGACCTGCCGAGCGGCCACGTGCGCCGCGGTCCGCTCGTCGGCCGCGGCGAACACGTCGGCGGGCGCACCGGCGTTGATCTGCGTGGCCAGGCGGCTGCTGCCAGCGAACTGCAGAGTCACTTCCACGTCGGGGTGCGCCGCCTCGAAGGCGGCCGCGATATCAGAGAACACATCGGTCAGCGAGGAGGCCGCGAAGACGGTCACGTTCCGGCGCCCGGCCGCAACTCCGCTTGTCCCGCCGCCGCAGGAGACCGCGGCCGCCAGAACCGCACCGCAGGCGGCCAGCGCCACCGTGGTGCGTAGGGCCGCCCGGAGTCGGCCGGGACCGGGGGGCTCAGGCACCGACGGCTCACGGACGGAGGCGTTCCACCACGACATTGGTGGACTTGACCACCGCCACCGCCTCGACGCCCGGCGTGAGGCCCATGTCCTCGGCGGCCTCGCTGGTCATGAGCGAGACCACGCGGTAGGGCCCCGCCTGGATCTCCACCTGAGCCATAACGTCGTCGGCGACGACCCGGGTCACGAGCCCGGCGAAGCGGTTGCGCGCCGAGACCCGGCTGCGGCCCTCTGCGGGATTCTCGGCGCGCTCGGTTGCGAGTCGGGACAGATCGGCTCCGTCCACGAGGCGCTGGCCGCCGGAGGTGCGCACGACCGCCAGTCGCCCGTCGTCGGCCCAGCGCCGCACGGTGTCGACCGAGACGCCGAGCAACTCGGCTGCGTGCCCTATCCGGTAGAGGCTGGATGGTTGCGATGACCGCATCTCGAAGCTAATTCTCCTATTTCACTTGCAAACAAGAGGATTATAGATAGTAAACCTGACCAGCGCGAACTCAAGCCGTTGCCCGGCCGCCCCATCGCCGGTTGCGCGCGGCGATCAGTCGGTGGCGCTCCGTGAAGCCGGACGCTGCGGCCGGCTGATGGGATTCGTCGCAGGGGAGGTTCTCGCCGGTGGTGCTCGCACCCGACGCCGGGCCAGCGCGCCACGAAGCAGTTGGTGCCCTCGTAGTGTGTCCAGCCGAACGATTCGAACGGAGCCTCCCCGACGGCGCGGCTCCGCCCCTCCTGAGGAGTGCCACCATGAGCACCGCTTCGCAACTGGCCCAGGTCGCCGAGGTAGACGACAAGGCCGCCGGGTTGCTCGACGCCTGCGGCCAAGATCCGTCGCGAATCTGCAACTGGGTCTTCGACCGGACCGACAACGGCTTCCTGGCCGCCGCCACCGAGTGGGTCGTGGAGCGGCCCATGAAGGTGGCGCTGATCGCCCTCGGGGCCTACATCCTCAGCCGCCTGGCGCGGCGGGCCGTTCGAGTGGCGGCCAATCGCATCGTCGCCACGACCACCAGTGCCCGCCTCGCCGGCATCCGCTCCCAGGGCCCGATGAAGATCCTGGCCGACACCGAGGAGAACAAGCGCGCCCAGGCCCGCGCCGACACGATCACCTCGGTGCTGTCCAGCGTGATCACGGCGATCGTCTGGAGCGTGGCCGCCCTCATGATGCTGGGCGTCTTCGACATCAACATCGGCCCGCTGCTGGCCGGCGCCGGCATCGCCGGCGTCGCCATCGGCTTCGGCTGCCAGACCGTCGTGAAGGACTTCATGTCGGGGCTGTTCATGCTGATCGAGGACCAGTTCGGGGTGGGAGACGTGATCGACGTGGGCCCCGTGACCGGGACCGTGGAGGCGGTCTCGCTGCGCACCACCACGATCCGCGACGTGTCGGGCACCGTCTGGCACGTTCCCAACGGCGAGGTCGCCAGGGTCGGCAACTTCTCCCAGCTCTGGTCGCGGGCGCTGCTGGACGTCGAGGTGGCGTACGAGACCGACCTGCGCTTCGCCGAGGGGGTCATCCAGCGGGTCGCCAACGAGATGTGGGACGACCCCGAGTGGGGCGGCGACGAGCTGATGGAGGCGCCGGAGGTGTGGGGCATCCAGAGCCTCGGCGCCAGCGGCATCGCCATCCGGCTCGTCGTGAAGACCGAGCCCTCGGTGCAGTGGAAGGTGGAGCGCGAACTCCGCCTGCGAATCAAGGAGGCCTTCGACGAGGCCGGCATCGAGATCCCGTTCCCGCAGCGCACGCTATGGGTGCGCGATCAGGGCCAGCACCAGCTTGCCGAGGCGCCGGATCCGTCAACGATCAAGACCGTCGAGCCCCCCCGCCACCAAACCGTCGTCTCCGACGCCGACGGCGACT
>JAPPDX010000082.1 GCA_028824415.1 bacterium
CGATGGCGAGCAGGTTGCTCTCCGAGCCGGTCACGGGCAGTTCCTCCTCGCCCGGATCGTCCATCGGCTCCTCATCGCCCATGTCGTCCATCGGCTCTTCCTCAGTCGGCTCCTCCGCGGCCGGTTCCTCCGCGGCCGGTTCCTCCGCGGCCGGTTCCTCCGCGGCCGGTTCCTCCTCGACACCGATGGCGAGGACCCCGACCGTCGCAAACTCCTCCGGATTCGAGAGGGTGTCCACGCTCAGCCACCCGGCGAGGATCACGAGACCGCCGGCGTCGATGTCGGCCTGCGTGATCGTGGTCGTCCACTGGGTCGTGAAGCTGCCATCATCCCACTCGACGGCGATCGCCGCGCTCATGAGGTTGGGGCACATGGCGATGGCTTCGGGGGCACTAGACAGGGCAAGGGCCGCGTCCGGATCGCCTGCGGCTCCGGGGCAGGCGGTGATGAAGAACGGCGACGGCTCAGACCAGTTGGCGCCCGTGATGGTCAACGTGACGTCACCCACCTCGGCGGGGACCGCCGCCGGGTCGAGATTCATGGTGGGAAGATGGCCATCAGCGGCCGCGGGGGACGCCCACAGCATCCCGATCAGCGCCATTGCGCCGACAAGTACGAACAGTCTCTTGAGCTTCATCGCGCGCCTCTCCCGGTGGGACACTCCAACGGGGTGAGATCATAGCGCGCCGCACACTTCCGGGCCAGGGTTGCCCGGAACAATCGCCCATTTTCCCCGCCTGCGAGCACAGCCCGCAAATCGGCTCCGGAACTCGTCAGAGTCGCAGCAGTTGCTTGCCCTCGTTGGCGCCACTGAACAGGCGCAGGAAGGTGCGGGGAATGTGCTCGAAGCCCTCCTGCACGTCGACGCGGTAGGCGATCTCGCCTGCTTCGACCCACCGGCGCAGTTCGGCGAAGGCCTCCGGGATCCGGTGGACGAAGTCCCACAGCAGCAGACCCTGGATGGAGGCGCGCTGGACGATCAATTGGAACAGGTTGCGGGGCCCCGGCTGGGCCTCGGCATCGTTGTACCCCGAGATCAGCCCGCACAGCGCGATCCGGGCGCCATGGGCCAGATTGTCCAGCACCGCCTCCAGGGCGGCGCCGCCCACGTTCTCGAAGTACACGTCCACTCCGTCGGGGCAGGTCTGGCGCAGGCGGCTGCCGATGTCCTCGCTCTTGTAGTCGATGGCGGCGTCCAGCCGCGCCTCGTCCAGCAGCCAGCGACACTTCTCGGCGCCGCCGGCGATGCCGACCACCCGGCACCCCTTGATGCGGGCGATCTGCGCGGCCACCGAGCCGGTCGCCCCTGCCGCACCCGACACGACGACGGTGTTCCCCGGTTCGGGCCGGCCCACGTCGAGCATCCCGACATAGGCGGTGAGACCGGTGCTGCCGAGCGGGCCGAGCACCTGTTCGGTGGGTACGTCGGCCGGCACCTGCCGGTAGCCGCGGCCGACGGTCTCGGCAGACCAGCGGCCGGTCACGTACTCCGACCAGCTCATCATCCCGAACACCACCTCGCCGGGGGCATAGGCCGGGTCGTTCGACGCCACCACCTCCGCCAGGCCCGGAGCCCGCATCGGCGCACCGAGTTCCACCGGAGCGACGTAGCTCGGTCGCTCGTCCATCCAGCCGCGCATAGCCGGCTCGAAGGACAGCCAGCGGACCCGGCCCAACACCTCGCCGGGCCCGATCTCGGGAACGGGCCGCTCCACCAGTTCGAAATCGGACTCCGACACCATCCCCACCGGTCGCCGGGCCAGCAACCATTGCCGGTTGCGACGTGCCGCACCCACCTCTGCCGCCATCTCTCGCTCCGTTCGATGCCACCGGGAAGCCGTAACATGATCGCCGGCATCGAGATGCCCGCGAGCGACGACGGATGATAGGGGAAGCACATGGCCGGGCTCTGCGAGGGACGGGTCGCCGTCGTCACCGGAGCGGGACGGGGCATCGGACGTGAGCACGCCCTGATGCTCGCCGCCGCGGGCGCCAAGGTGGTGGTCAACGACCTGGGAGGCGACGCCGCAGGCGGCGGCACCGACATCACCCCTGCCCAGCAGGTGGTCGATGAGATCACCGCGGCCGGCGGCGAGGCCGTCGTCAACGGCGACGATGTCAGCGACTTCCATCAGGCCAAGGACATGATCCATCAGGCCATCGAGGTGTTCGGGGGCCTGGACATCCTCATCAACAACGCCGGGATCCTGCGCGACCGCATGGTCTTCTCGATGTCCGAGAGCGACTGGGACGCGGTCATTGCAGTGCACCTCAAGGGCACCTTCGCGCCGACCCATCACGCCGCCAACTGGTGGCGCCAGCAGGCCAAGTCCGGTGTCGCCCTCGACGCCCGTGTCATCAACACGTCATCGCCGTCGGGCATCTACGGCAACGTCGGCCAGACCAACTACGGCGCCGCCAAGGCGGGGATCGCCGCCTTCAGCGTGATCTGCGCCATGGAGTTGGCCCGTTACGGGGTCACGGTGAACTGCCTGGCCCCCAACGCTCTCACCCGGCTCACCATCCCGATCGTCGGGGAGGAGAACGCCCCGAAGCTGGCGGAGTCATGGTCGCCCCGCTGGATCGCCACCATCGCCACCTGGCTGGCGAGCCCGGAGGCCTCGGGCGTGACGGGCCGCGTGTTCCACGTGAGCGGCAACCAACTCGGCATCGCCGAGGGCTGGCGGCTCGGGCCCATCACCACCCAACCCGACGACCCGGCACAGCTCGGCGACATCGTCCGCTCGCTGATGGCCGACGCCCGGCTGAACGCCGACATGGGCGGCCTCGAGACAGAGGGGCCCGGCCGGCCGGCGAAGACCATCTAGCGGAGCGCCGGCACTCGGGGGGCGTCGTGGCGGAGCGCCCGAAGGGCCGTTCGGGGATCCACCGATGAGCATCGCCGCCTCGCGACGGCTCCACGGGCAGGTCCTCACCACCGCCGACCGCTGGTCGTCGCGCCGGGTCTACTGGCTGGCCCGCAACGTCGGGCTGCTGGCGGGCCTGTGCTACTTCCGCATCCACGTGCGCGGGAAGAAGAACCTGCGCACATCCGGACCCACCATCCTGGCCCCTGTGCACCGCTCCAACCTCGATGTGCCGCTCATCGCCGGGCACTGCCCACGGCGCTTGCGCTCCCTCGCAAAGCAGGCCATGTTCCGGGGACCGCTCACCCGCTGGTTCTCCGCGAGTATCGGAGCCTTCCCCGTCCAGCGCGAGCAGCTGGACCGCGTGGCCCTGGAAACGGCGCAGACGCTGCTGGCGCGCGGCGAGATGTTGCTGGTCTTCCCCGAAGGAACTAGAGGCAGCGGGCGGTCCATCGGTGACGTGCACAACGGCTGCGCGTACCTGGCCGACGCCACCGGCGCCCGGGTGATCCCCATCGGCGTGGCCGGCACCGAGGAGGCCATGCCGCCCGGCGCCAAGCTGGCGAGACCGAGGCGGGTGGTGGTGACCGTCGGCGAACCGATCGAGCCGGAACAGGCCGCAGGGAAGGCCGACGCCGGACGCGAGCGGCGCCGGGCCCTGTCCGAACTCGTCCGGGCCGAGATGCAGCGGCTCCTCGACGAGGCCCACGAGACCCTGGCAGCACGTACTCGGGCACGTGGCACCCGCCGGGACTAGCGCGGAGACGTCCCCTCTGAGGGACCGCGCACCCGCAGGAGATCCGGCGAGCATCCGCCGCTGTTGTGCGCGGGATCCGGACCGGTTAGGTTAAGGGAGCCTAACCAGCCGTCAACCCCCGCTGAGACCTCACCGATGATCGTTTGCCACTGCCTCGCCGTCAATGACCGGCTCATCGAAGCCGTCACCGCCGGGCAGCCGCTTACGGTCGAGGACGTGATCGAACGATGCGGGGCGGGCGCTCGCTGCGGCGGCTGCCGGGAATCGATCCAGCAGGTCCTCGACGAGGCGCGCCAGCGTCGCGCGCCTTCTCTTTCGGTTAGCGCCAGCCGGTAGACTGACCCCATGCAGGGGTCACCGGAGATCATCGAGTTCCTCAACGAGGCACTGACGTCGGAATTGACGGCCATCAATCAGTACTTCGCGCACGCCAAGATGTGCGAGAACTGGGGCTACAACCGCCTGGCGACCAAGTACCGGGCCGAGTCCATCGAGGAGATGAACGACGCCGAGAAGCTCATCGATCGCATCCTGCTGCTCGACGGTATGCCCAACATGCAGCGCATGAACAGCGTGCGGATCGGCGAGACCGTGCCCGAGCAACTGGCGTCGGACCGCTCGCTGGAGGAGCACGCCATCGCCATGTACCGCAGAGGGGTGGCTCTGGCGCTCACCGAGGGCGATCCCGGCACCCGCGAGCTGCTGGAGCACTTGGTCCTCGGCGAGGAGGAACACCTCGACTGGATCGAGTCCCAGCAGCAGATCATCAACGACATCGGCGTCGAGCGCTACCTCCAGTCCCAGATCGGCGAGTGAGCCGGAGGCGCCCCGGCGGCCGACCCTAGGCTCCGCGGCATGGTCGAACGGCTCCCCTACCTCACGACCCGCCTGCAGGGGTTCGGCGCCACGATCTTCGCGGAGATGTCCGCCCTGGCCGTGCGCACCGGCGCCATCAACCTCGGCCAGGGGTTCCCGGACACCGACGGGCCGCCGGAGGTGTTGCAAGCGGCGATCGAGGCCATCGGCGGCGGGCGCAACCAGTACCCGCCCGGGATCGGCATCCCCGAATTGCGCCACGCCGTGTCGGCGCACCAGAAACGCTTCTACGACCTCTCTTACGACCCCGACAGCGAGGTGCTGATCACCGCGGGCGCCACCGAGGCAATCGCCTCCGCCCTGATCTCGCTCTGCGAAGTGGGCGACGAGGTGGTGTGCTTCGAGCCCTACTACGACAGCTACGCCGCCGGGATCGCCATGGCGGGCGCCATCCGGCGGCCCGTCCTGCTGCGTGGCCCCACCTCCTCCTACGTGCCCGAGGAGCTCGAAGCGGCCATCAGCCCGCGCACCCGGCTGATCCTGCTGAACTCGCCGCACAACCCCACCGGCAAGGTCTACAGCCGGGCCGAGTTGGAGCACGTGGCCGAA
>JAPPDX010000109.1 GCA_028824415.1 bacterium
CCACCAGCGGCAGCGCCTCGCTGATGGACTCGTGCAGCACGACATCGGCAATGTCGTCGAAGGGCGTCGGATCGCGATTCAGGATGACCAGCGAGGCGCCGGCCGACCGGGCCGCCGGCACCACCTGGGCGATCGGATAGACCTGCAGGGTGCTGCCCACTGCCAGCATCAGGTCACAGGCCGTCGCCGCCTCCGAGGCCCGCAGGAGGTCGGCCGTCACGAGGCTCTGGCCGAAGGAGATGGTCGCAGACTTCAACAGGCCCCCGCAGGATTGGCACGAAGGATCCTCCTCGCCCGCCCGCAGCCGCTCGACGGCGTGGGACATGGGCCACTCCTCCCCGCAGGCCAGGCACTTGACCCGCCGCCGCGTTCCGTGGATCTCCACCAGCCTGGCCGGCGAGGTGCCGGCCTCGGCGTGCAGCCCGTCCACGTTCTGAGTGATGAGCGTGTGCAGCTTCTCGCGCCGCTCCAGGGTGACGATTGCCCGGTGGCCGGCGTTGGGGCGTGGCCGCTCGACGCTGTACTCGGCCAGTCGCTGCCGCCACACCTCCCTGCGCACGTCCGGGTCGCTCACATAGTTGCTGATGTGCGCCTTCGCCTCGGCTGCGGGATTGCGGGTCCAGACACCCTGGGGCCCTCGAAAATCGGGGATCCCGGAGTCGGTGGAGATGCCGGCACCGGTGAGCACGACGACCCGCTCGGCGCGGTCGACGAGACCTCGGGCCAGACGGATGGGCTCGGCGAGGTAAGCGGTGGTCATCCGGCGGGGACCCTATCCTGCCTCAGCGGGAGGTACCCATGGAACTGCAGGGCGCCGTGCAAGCGATACTCGACAGCGGTGTGGCGCGCGGCGACGTGGTCGGCGCCGCCGCGCAGGTTGTGACTTCCGAGAACGTGCTCGCCACCGCTGCCGGCGGGTCGCGGGTGATCGATGATCCCGCCGCGGGCCCCATGACGACCGACACCGTCTGCTGGATCGCGTCCATGACCAAGGCCGTCACCGGCGTCGCTGCCATGCAACTCGTCGAGCGCGACCTCCTCCATCTCGACACCCCGGCCGCCGAGGTGATGAGCACGCTCGGCACCGTCGGCGTGCTGGAGGGATTCGACGCCGAGGGCCGGCCGCGCGTCCGGCCCGCGCGCACGCCGATCACGCTCCGCCACCTGCTGACTCACACGGCCGGCTTCGTGTACGAACTCTGGAGCGAGGACCTGCTGCGCTACAACGAGGTCACCGGCACGCCGTCGATCATGAGTTGCGAGCGGGCGGCCCTCGAGGTGCCGGCGCTCTATGACCCGGGCGACCAGTGGATGTACGGCACCGGCATCGACCACGTCGGACTCCTGGTGGAGGAGGTCTCGGGAATGCGCCTGGGCGACTACCTGCGCCGGCACGTGCTCGACCCGCTCGGCATGCATTCCACGTCGTTCGCCATAAGCGACGAGATGCGCGAGCGCAAGGCGGCGGTGCACATCCGGGGAGACGACGGATCCCTCGGCGTCTTCGGCTTCGAAGTGCGCCAGGATCCCGAGGTGGAACTGGGCGGCGCGGGGCTCTACGGCACAGTGGAGGACTACAGCCGCTTCCTGCAGATGATCCTGGGTCGCGGCACGCGGGACGCTGTGCAAGTGCTGGCACCCGAGACCGTCGACAAGATGGTTGTCAACAACATGGGCGATCTCCGGGTGGTGCCACTGCCCAGCGCAATGCCCGGATTCTCCGGCGACGCCGAGTTCTACCCCGGGGTGGAGAAGTCCTGGGGCCTGACCTTCCAGATCAACGAGGAACCGCTGCCCACCGGCCGGCCTGCGGGCGGTCTCATGTGGGCGGGGCTGGCCAACTCGTTCTACTGGATCGACATGCAGAACGGGTTGGCAGGCACCTACATCAGCCAGCAGTTCCCCTTCGGCGATCCCCGCACGTTCGCTCTCTTCGACAGAATCGAGCGGGCCTGCTACGCCGCGCTCGGCTAGGGCGGCGCGAGGCCTTCGTCCTCCTCACGGCGAGCGCGTCCGCGGGACCCCGCCCGAACCGGCCTCAACACGCCCCGGCACGCCGCACCGGCCATCTGCTGAGGCGCGTCTCGACACTGCGCGTGTGATTCCCCCACTTGACACACCCTTTCATTTCCCCTATCTATTCCCTTCTATATAATTATCTGTTCCCTGCGGAGCATCTTGGTGCCAGCGGCACCCCACGTTGAACTCTCGCGCCAGGAGCGAACGCCATGCAGACCCCACTCGTCGCAGTCCCGCCCACCCCGGCCACGGCCGCAAATCCATCGCCGCCTTCGGCCGCTGCCGGCCGCACCCGAGCCCCGCATTCGGAACCGGGTGACAGGACCGGCACCGCCGAACTCTGGGTGGAGCCCTGGAACGACCTGTGTCAGACATCCGGCCGGGGCCACCACCCTCGCTCCCCTTATGTGGAGCTCTTCTGGCTGGGTGTGCTCGGACCGTCGGCCACCTGGCTTATCCGGCGCCTGGCGCTGCGACTGGAGGAGGCTCCCGAAGGGGTCATCGTGAACACGGCGGAGATCGCCGGCGAGATCGGTCTAGGTGGCCGCCAGGCCCTCCAGTCCGCCTTCGAGAGGGCGTTCGAGCGCTGTTGCAGATTCGGGCTCATGCAGCGCGGCCGCCACAACACTCTCTTCGTGCGGACGCGTCTTCCCGACCTCACCGCGCGCATGGCCGAGCGGCTGCCGACACGGCTGCGCGTGCTGCACGACGCCTGGCGACGCCAGCCCGGTGCCGACCCCGCGCGAATCGCCACGCTGGAGCGCGCCCGGCGGCTGGCGATGGCGTTGCTGGGCTGCGGCGACGAGCCCGACTCCGTCGAGCGGCAGTTGCACACCTGGCAGTTCCACCCCGCCGTGGCCTTCGAGGCCACCCGCTGGGCCACCGAGAAGCACACCCGAGCCGCAGCAGCGGTGAGTGCGGTCAATGCCGACACCGGTGAGCCCGCTACCCGCGTGGCAGACTGAGTGGTGATGGACGCCATCGTCGCCGCTCTCATCGGTCTCGTCGGGATGCTCATCACTGGCGGTTTCGTCTGGCTGCGATCGGAGATCATTCCCCGACTCGACCGGATCGAGGGGCGACTCGACCGCATGAACGAGCGCATGGACGAGCGCTTCGACCGCATGAACGAGCGCTTCGACGACGTCAGCAACCTGGTGCGATCGCAGGGAGAGCTGATTGCCCGCGTCGAAGGTCGCGTGGAGGCCGTGGCTGGCGGATGAGCCCGGTTGTCGGGTTCTTCAGACTCCGGGTGAGCCGCCATCGGGTGGCGAGAAGTTCCTGATGAGGTCCACGAGCAGGCGCACGCCGAAGCCGGTGCCGCCCTTGGCCGCCTCGCCGTCCACGCTGTCGGTCCAGGCCGGCCCGGCGATGTCCAGGTGGGCCCAGGGTATGCCCTCGCCCACGAACTCCTGCAGGAACAGGGCGGCGGTGAGTGTGCCTCCCCAGCGGTTCCCGATGTTCTTGAGGTCGGCAACCGGGGAGTCGAGCTGCTTGCGGTAGTCCGCCGGGAGCGGAAGGTGCCAGACCCGCTCCCCCGCCCGGTCCGCCGCCGCCTCCACGGCGTCGATCCAGCCGTCGTGGTTGCCCATGAGGCCCGCCACCTTGGTTCCCAGTGCCACCATGCACGCTCCGGTCAGGGTGGCCAGGTCGACGATGGCGTCCGGGCGGGCCTCGCTGGCGAGTGACAGCGCGTCGGCGAGGATCAGCCGTCCCTCGGCATCGGTGTTGAGAACCTCCACCGTCTTGCCATTGCGGATGGTGAGAATGTCGCCGGGCCGGGTGGCGTCGCCGCCCAGCATGTTGTCGGTGATGGGGATGTAACCGGTGACCCTGATCGGCGGAGCCAGCCTCTTGACCACCTGCATCGTTCCCAGGACCGCAGCGGCGCCGCTCATGTCGATCTTCATGGTCTCCATGCCCGTGGCGGGCTTGATGGACAGGCCCCCTGCGTCGAACGTGATCCCCTTGCCCACGAGGGCCAGGAACCCCTCGGCAGGCTCGGGAGGACGCCAGGTGATCTCCACGAATCGCGGCGGCTGCGTCGAGCCGCGGTTGACCCCGAGCAGGCCGCCGAAGCGGGCGTCGACGATGTCCGGCATCTCCCAGACCTGGATCTCCAGTTCGGCGCCGTCACCGCCGGTCGCCATGGCGCGGGCCTGGGAGGCCAGCTTGGCGGGCGTCAGCGATCCTCCGGGCTCGTTGACCAGGTCCCGGGCGAAGCAGACGGCCTCGGCAATCGCCCCGCCGAGCCTCAGCGCGTCGCGCACCTCCCGGCCGCCGCCGATCACCGTCAGCTTCTCCAGGGAGTTGGGCTCGGGCTCGGACTTGAATGCGTCGTAGCCGTAGGCCCCGAGCACGATGCCCTCGGCGTGCGCCTGCGCCGCGGCGGCGAGGTCGGCGTCGTCGGCAACGGCGTCGAGGAGCGACGAGGCAAGCCAGCGATGCCGGCGCACCAGCCGAGCCAGCGCGGCCGACGAGCGCCGGACCACCGCCGGTGTCACGTCCGCGGCGGGCCCCATCCCGACGACGGCCACAGGCCGGCCGTCGGGCCCCGCCACCATCTGCACCTGCCCGGCCTTGCCCTCGAAGCCCAGCCCGCGCAGCAGCGCCCAGTCCAGATCGTGCGGCTCGCCGTCGATCTGCTCGGAGCAGACGCCGAAGGCGACGACACCGGCCCCAGCGGGAACGGTCGAAGCGAGGGTCACGGAAACAGCCACAGTGCTCCTCCTCTGTGAGCGGGATCAGGGTCGCAACTGCCGACTCACGCTACCGGCGCGCAAGTCCAACCGAGGGCGGGGGGTCGGGGGGCCGGGCTGCGACGCCTGCGGAGCACGCTGAGCCTGCGAAGCGTGCGGAGAGGAAGGAGC